>DATCYE010000246.1:0-3308 GCA_036570485.1 Pusillimonas sp.
TAACGACTTTTTTGACCATGTCCTACATAATTTTCGTGAATCCGGAAATTCTGTCGAGTACGGGCATGGACAAAAGCGCTGTTTTTGTCGCCACCTGCCTGGCGGCGGCGTTGGGTACGCTAATCATGGCGCTCATGGCTAACTGGCCGATAGGCCTGGCGCCCGGCATGGGCCTGAATGCCTTCTTTGCCTTCACCGTGGTCGGCACCATGGGCTACAGCTGGCAGCAGGCACTGGGCGCGGTATTCATTTCAGGTGTGATTTTCGTGGCGCTGACGCTGACCGGCATACGCTCCTGGCTGATCGAAGGCATACCCCATTCTTTACGCGCCGCCATCGCAGCGGGTATAGGCCTGTTTCTGGCCATCATCGCCCTGGGCAGCTCGGGCATCGTGGTGGCCAACCCGGCCACCAAGGTCGCTCTGGGCGACCTGACTGCAGCGCCCGCCCTGTTTGCGATTCTGGGCTTCTTCATCATTGCGGCCCTTGATGCGCTGAAAGTTCGCGGCGCCATTCTCATCGGCATCCTGGTCGTTACCGTGCTGTCCATGCTGACCGGCAACAGTCAGTTTTACGGCGTGTTTTCAGTGCCACCCAGCCTGGCCCCCACCTTCTTCCAGCTGGATATCATGGGCGCTCTGCATACCGGCTTCGTCCATGTCATTTTGGTGCTTGTTCTGGTTGAGGTCTTCGACGCTACCGGCACCATGATAGGCGTGGCAACCCGTGCCAACCTTATTCAGGAGGGCAAGCCGAACCGTTTGGGCCGCGCCTTGCTGGCCGACAGCTCCGCCATCGTCGCGGGCTCCTTCCTGGGTACCAGCAGCACAACCGCCTACATTGAAAGCGCTGCCGGTGTGCAAGCGGGCGGGCGCACCGGCCTGACCGCGCTGACCATAGCCATACTGTTTCTGCTGGCACTGTTCCTGGCTCCGCTGGCCGGCTCCGTGCCGGCGTACGCCACCGCTCCCGCGCTGCTGTACGTTGCCGGGCTAATGCTGCGCGAGATTACCCAGATAGACTGGAGCGACATTACTGAAGCCACACCGGCCGCCTTGGCGGCGATGATCATGCCGTTTACCTATTCCATCGCCAACGGTCTTGCATTCGGCTTCATCAGTTATGTGGTGCTAAAGGCCATTACCGGCAAGTTCCGTCAAATCCATTCGGCCACGCTGCTGGTGGCCGCGCTGTTCGTGATCAAGTACGCCTTCTTCCCCGAGTGAATGTTGCCCCCACGCTGCACAGGCTTACGCCTGTTTGCTGTCCACCTCGCGGCTTGCATGCCGCTCGGATTCACCAGGCACGAAGCAGTCCATTAGGACTGCCCCGTGTCCGGGTTCATCCCCCAAGGGGGCTCTTTTGCCTTGGGGCGACCCAGCGGCAAAAGCTTGCCCCCACGCTGCATAGGCTTACGCCTGTTTGCTGCCCCCCAAAGGGGCTCTTTTGCCTTGTGGCGGCCCGGCGGCAAAAGCTTGCCCCCACGCTGCACAGACTTACGCCTGTTTGCTGCCCCCCAAAGGGGCTCTTTTGCCTTGGGGCGGCCCGGCGGCAAATGGTTGTACACTGGACGTTCACATCCAGTTAGAACAGAACAAGCGGCTGCCCTAGCCGCTTTTTTATTTAGGGGTTTTTATGAGCACCATCGATTTGAACAAAGACACTTTTCAGACGGCCATACAGGAAAGCAAGCCGCTGATTGTGGATTTTTGGGCGCCATGGTGCGGACCATGCCGGAATTTTGCACCGATTTTCGACGAAGCCGCCACCCAGCACGACGATGTAACCTTTGCCAAGGTCAACACCGAGGAAGAGCAGGAGTTGGCTACAGGGCTGGGCATACGGTCGATTCCAACCTTGATGGTGTTTCGTGAGCGTGTCTTGCTGTTCTCGCAAGCCGGTGCGCTGTCCGCCAGTCAGTTGCAGGAATTGATCGATCAGGTCAAAGAGGTCGACATGGAGCAAGTCCACGCCGAAATCGCCGCTCAGCAGAACGGCCAGGCCTGAGCAGGTGTATTCAGGGCGAGGCGCCTTGCTTTGCCCTTTCTACTGCCGTATCGCTACAGCTTAGTCGGACGAGACCATAGGCAGCCACTGCCCCTGCCCGCGAGTCAGGTCGGTAAACAGCGTGCCCAAGTCTTTTTCCCGGCTTCTGGGCAGAGCCAGATGCCAGCTTACGCCCGTACCATCGAACGATTCCTCGACGATGCGTGCATCGAAGGCGGCAAAGCGGGACTGCACCAATGCCATGTCCGCAAAGTTGCAGCGGCACTGCACATCCACCTCATCGACCAGTTCTACCTTGTCGGCCAGGCGCAGGCATTGGGCGGCCGCGCCGCCATAGGCGCGTATCAGACCGCCCGGCCCCAGCTTGATTCCACCGAACCAGCGCAGCACCAGTACCGCGACACGGTCGCAGCTTTGCCCTTCTATGGCCTGGAGTATGGGACGCCCGGCCGTGCCGCCAGGCTCGCCGTCGTCGTTAAAGCGATACTGGCTGCCTATGCGGTAGGCCCAGCAATTATGCGTGGCGTCCGGTGAGCTGTGCTGCGCAAAAAACTGCAAAGCCTGATCCGGAGCCTGAACCGGCGCGGCCAGAACCGCAAACCGGCTTTTCTTGATGTCTTCCTGATAAGTGGCCAGGCCGGTCAGCGTATAGGACATGGCTCCCGACGTTTAGGCTTCGATACCGCGCGATGCAAGGTAATCGTCGTAACCGCCCTGATAATCCATGATCTGGCCATCGGGCATGATTTCCAGTACGCGCGTGGCCAACCCCGAAACGAACTCACGGTCGTGCGAAACAAAAATCAGGGTGCCGGCATAGAGCTCCAGCGCAAATTGCAGGGACTCGATGGATTCCATATCCAGGTGATTGGTGGGCTCGTCCATCAGCATGACGTTGTGGCGACCCAGCATAAGGCGCCCGAAGCTCATGCGGTTTTTCTCGCCGCCCGACGGCACGCGCACTTCTTTGCCGATGTCGTCGCCCGAAAAAAGCAGGCGCCCCAGCACCGATCGCATGGCTTGGTCATCGTCGCCTGCCTGACGATAATCGCCTAGCCAGTCGAACAGATTCTTGTCGGATTGGAATTGCTCGGAAACGTCTTGCGGCATATAGCCCAGATCGGCGCTGTCGGACCATTTCACGGACCCCGTGTCAGGCGCAAGATCGCCGGCCAGCATGCGCACCAGCGTGGTTTTACCGACGCCGTTGGCGCCGATGATGGCAACCTTCTGGCCCGCTTCTATCATGGCCGAGTAAGGCTTGATCACCGGCTTGTCGAAGGACTTGCTGATTGATTCCA
>DATCYE010000247.1:0-1839 GCA_036570485.1 Pusillimonas sp.
GGCTGGCATCCGCCTTGAACTGAGCAAGGTATTTATCGTCGGCCTCGCGCATCAATCCGCGCTGCAACTTACCGGCTTCTTTTGCCGCCTCGGCGATGGCCGCCCTTTCAGGTGCGCCGATACGACCCAAGGCCATCTTGGACATGAAGAAGGGCGTGCTCTCCCACTTATGCGCCGACAGGCTGATATAAGGCGTGACTTCGTATATTTTTGAGCTGGCGATATTTGCCAGGGGGTTCTCTTGTCCGTCGACCACGCCCTGCTGCAAGGCAATATACAGTTCGCTGAACGCAATCTGTTCGGTCGCCGCGCCCAGGGCCTTGAAAATATCTATTGTCATGGCGTCGGCAGGCGTGCGTATCTTAAGACCGTGCAGATCGTCGGGGACATGAATGGGCCGCTTGCTGTTGCTGATATGGCGAATGCCGTTGTCCCACCAATCCAGCGTTATCAAGCCTTTAGCCTCTAGCGCCTTGGCCAGTTGCTGACCTGCAGTGCCGTTCAGCACTTTATAGGCGGCATCGGCGTTGGAAAACAGAAAGGGCAGGCCCAGTGCATTGATTTCGGGAACGATCCCGCCTGTCGCGCCCTGGCTATTGATCGTGAAATCCAGTACGCCGGTGCGCAGGCTGGTCAGCATGGAAACGTCGTTACCCAGTTGCTCGGATCCCGCCACGTTGATGGTTACCGCGCCATTGGTCTTGGCGGCAACCAGTTCGGCAAACTTCAGGGCGCCGACTGAACGCGGGTTGCCCGGTGCCGCCCCGTGACCCAATGTAAGGGCTACGGCGGCATGCGCCGATTTAACGAACGCCGGCGCAAATGGCGCGGCAGCCAATGCGCCAGCTGACGCGATGAAGCTTCTACGTGTGATCTTGCTCATTTTATTGTCTCCTTTTTTACTATTAAAAATACCCGGCTGTTTCTTTTGAACAGCCGCTACAACCAAGATTTGATGGAGTCCACCATGGCCTTTGTGGATATGCCATAACGGTCATGCAAGGTGGGCAATGCTCCCGCCGCCAGAAAGGCATCCGGAAGAGCAATCTGCCGAAACTCCGGCGCAACGCGCGAGCGCAGCAACAGACTTGCAACAGCTTCGCCCAGCCCACCAACGACAGAGTGATTTTCTGCAACGATGACAAGACGGCCCGGCTTGGCCGCTTCACGCAAAATGGCCGCCTCGTCCAGCGGCTTGATGGTCGGCACATGCAGCACAGCCACGTCGGCAGCGCCGCCCTGCATTTCCTTGGCAACCTCAAGCGCCCGCATCGTCATGATGCCGCTCGAAATAATAAGCACGTCCTTGCCGTCGCGCAGCAGGGCCGCTTTGCCCAGCTGGAATGTATAGTTGTATTCATCCAGAACCAGCGGCACCTGCCCACGCAACAAGCGCATGTACACGGGCCCATTGTGGTCGGCGATAGCGGGAACGGCCTGCTCTATTTCAAGCGCATCGCAGGGGTCGACTATGGTCAAGCCCGGGATGCCGCGCATCATTGCGATATCTTCGGTGGCCTGGTGGCTGGGGCCATAGCCGGTGGTCAAGCCCGGCAAGGCGCAGCAAATTTTCACATTCAGGTGTTCTTCGGCAATGATCTGATGGATGAAGTCGTAAGCCCGACGCGAAGCAAATACTGCATAGCTGGTCGCGAAAGGCATAAAACCTTCTTTGGCCATGCCGCCTGCGGATGCCATCAACAGTTGCTCGGCCATGCCCATCTGAAAAAAACGGGCGGGGTGCTTCTGGGCAAAAATATGCAGGTCGGTATATTTGGCCAGATCGGCCGTCATGCCCACTATTTCAGAGCGCTGCTCGGCCAATGCGGCCAATGCATG
>DATCYE010000248.1:0-5297 GCA_036570485.1 Pusillimonas sp.
GCGCGCTGGGCAAAGTATTCGAAACCCTAGGCTTCAAGGCCATCGCTCGCCACCGCAACAAGAACGTGACCCTGTACCGGCAAGGCGGCATTAATTTCCTGATCAATGCCGAACCTGACTCGTTCGGGCAGCGCTTCGCACGCCTGCATGGCCCTTCCATCTGTGCTATTGCATTGCGCGTGGACGACGCTGCCAAAGCCTACAAGCGCGCCATCGAGCTGGGCGCCTGGGGCTTCGACTCGCGTAGCGGCCCTATGGAGCTGAATATTCCGGCCATCAAAGGGATAGGCGACTCACTGCTCTATCTGGTCGACCGCTGGCACGGCAAAGCAGGACACGGCGGCATAGGCGACATCAGCATCTACGACGTGGATTTTGAGCCAATCGATCCCGGTACGGCCCAGGCCGACCTGGCCCACTCCGGAGCCGGCCTGACCATAGTCGATCACCTGACTCATAATGTGCACAAGGGTCGCATGGCGGAATGGGCCGAGTTCTACGAGCGCTTGTTTAACTTCCGCGAAGTGCGCTACTTTGATATCGAGGGCAAAGTCACTGGCGTGAAGTCCAAGGCCATGACCTCGCCTTGCGGCAATATCCGCATTCCCATCAACGAAGAAGGCACCGAAGAGAAGGGACAAATCCAGGAATACCTTGATTTGTATCGCGGCGAAGGCATACAACATATAGCACTGGCCACCAACGATATCTACGACACGGTCGAACGCCTGCGAGCGTCGGGCCTGCAGTTTCTGGATACCCCTGATACCTATTACGAGTTGCTGGATCGGCGCCTGCCCAATCATGGCGAAGATGTGGATCGCCTGCGCAAGAACAAGATCTTGCTGGACGGCGCAGCCGAAGGCGGCTTGCTGCTGCAAATTTTCACCGAGAATCAGATCGGCCCGATTTTTTTCGAAATTATCCAGCGCAAAGGCAACGAAGGCTTTGGCGAAGGCAACTTCAAGGCCCTGTTCGAATCCATCGAACTGGATCAGATGCGCCGGGGCGTACTGAAAAGCGTCGAGTAAACGCACAGGCCGGCCGCCCCGCCGACAGGCGGCCGGTAAACCTATACAATCCCTTCTGCTATATATAGACATAGAAAGAGAAAGCAGAAGGGACACATCGATGCTGGCGTACTTCATTGCGCTAATAGGGCGTAGCTGGCGCATGTTCGCCACCGTGACCAAAGTCATGCTGCCCGTCATGATCGCCGTGCAGATTGCACAGCAATTCGGCCTGGTGGATATGGTCGGACGTCTGATCGCACCGGCCATGGCCCTGCTGCATCTACCGCCTGAAGCCGGCATCATCTGGGTCACGACCTTGTTTGTAGGCATCTATGGCGGGCTTGCCACCCTGGCCGGACTGGCTCATACGCTGGACATGACAGTGGCCCAGCTTAGCGCTCTGTCGGCCATGATGCTGATCGCACATGCCATCCCCGTTGAGCAATCCATCGTGCGCCGCGCCGGAGCCGGCTTCGGCGTGACCGCCACCCTGCGCATCGGAACCGCCATTGCCTACGGCGCAGCGGTATCCTGGGTCTGCTACCTGACGGGTACGCTGGCCGATCCCTTATCTTTCGAATGGCTGCGCGGCTCATCCTTTCTACCCGAATCCCAAACGGCAGGCTACATCGGCTGGATACAGGCCACAGCATTTTCGCTGCTGCTAACTTTTGTGATCATTGCCGGTCTGGTCTTGGTGCTGGACGGCATGGACCGCTTGGGCATCACCCGGCGCATAACGGCCGCAATGATGCCGCTATTGAAAGTGTCGGGGCTTAATGCCCAGGTCGCTCCGGTTACGACCGTGGGTGTATTGCTGGGGCTGACCTATGGCGGCGCGCTGATTATCGACGAGGCGGAAAAACAGAATTTCTCGGCGCGCACCCGCTTTCTGGCCCTGGCCTGGTTGTCGTTGTCGCACTCGCTGATCGAAGACACGCTGATTCTGTTGGCGCTGGGCGCGGATATATGGATTATCCTGGTCGGCCGGGTTGCCATAACACTGATTATCGTGGCGATACTGGCCAGACTTACCGACCGTGGCAAGCGCCATGCGGTCGCGGTAAGCGAGCAGGCATCCTAGGGGCTATTTGACACGCCGCAGGCCCGTTACACCAAGGGCCTAAGCCGACAGCAAAGCAATATAACGCTTACGGAATTTGGCCAGCTTGGGCGAAATAACCGCCTGGCAATAGCCCTGATTGGGATTACGCAAATAGTAATTGCGATGGTAATCTTCGGCCGGCCAAAAGTGCTCGGCACCCAACAAACGCGTCACCACGCGTTCGCCTGTTTCCGCTTCCACCTGACTTATCACCTTTTGCGCAATTTCTTTTTGCTGCTCGGTTTGGCAAAAAATGGCGGATGCATACTGCGGCCCTACGTCGGCTCCCTGGCGATCAAGCGTGGTGGGATCGTGGGTGGCGAAGAACACCTGCAAAATGGTTTCGAAATCGATGGCAGCGGGGTCGAACTGAACACGCACGACCTCGATGTGACCAGTAGTCTTGGTGCATACCTGTTCGTAGCTGGGATTCTGGACATGCCCGCCGCTATACCCCGGCTCGACAGATATAACGCCGCGCAAGGATTGAAACACCGGTTCAACACACCAAAAACAGCCGCCTCCGAGAATTGCGGTTTCAGACATGCGAGCTCCTTATTGAGTTATGGCGGACTTATCGTCGGCCAATGACAGTATCCATGCCGCAAGCAGCTTGGCATCGGCCGGGCTTACCTGCGGCTGCGCGGGCATGGGCACGGCGCCCCAGCGGCCACGCCCGCCGCTGCGGATGGCACCGGCTAAATAATCGCCGGCGCCCGCTTGCCCGGCAAAGCGTTCAGCAATGACCTTGAAAGCCGGCCCGACCCGCTTTTTATCGACCTGGTGGCAAGCCATGCAGTTGCTGGCCTTAGCCAGGTCGGGGCCAACCGGCTGCTGAGCGTAAGTCGGTGAAAAAGAACCCACGCCCACCAGACAAAACAACACGAAAAAAAACCTTGAATACATAAAACCACACCTGCATATAAATGAAAAAGCAGCCACTTGGATGTCGGCTTGCGATTGCGCGTATCAGGGTATTATCGACGATATTCCATTACAACGACATCGACCCATGCTCCAGTATCCACAAATAGACCCCATCGCTTTACAGCTAGGCCCTGTGGCCGTTCATTGGTACGGCCTGATGTACCTGATCGGCTTCGGCATGGTGTGGCTGCTGGGCCGATGGCGTATCCGACAAGGCAAGGCCGACCTGTCCATGCGCGACCTGGAAGACTTGATTTTCTATAGCGTACTTGGCGTCGTGATCGGTGGCCGGCTGGGCTATGTACTGTTCTACAAGCTGGGCGATTACCTGGCCAATCCACTGGAGATTTTTTTCCTGTGGCAAGGCGGTATGTCTTTTCATGGCGGTCTTGTCGGCGTTATCGTGGTCTTGCTGCTGTTTGCCCGCAAGCACGGCAAAACCTTGTTCGAGATCGGAGACTTCATCGCCCCCATGATTCCGCTGGGCTTGGCCGCCGGCCGCCTGGGAAACTTCATAAACGGTGAACTCTGGGGACGCCCAACCACAGTGCCTTGGGGCATGGTGTTTCCACAAGCGGGCGATGGCCTGCCACGGCATCCATCGCAGCTTTACGAAATGGGCCTTGAAGGTTTTGTCCTGTTTGCCTTGGTATGGTGGTTTGCCAGCAAGCCCCGCCCCGCCGGTCAAGTCAGCGCGGTATTTCTAATGGGCTATGGGGTGTTTCGCTTTCTAGTCGAGTTCACCCGCGAACCCGACAATTACCTTGGCCTGCTCGCGGGTGGGATGTCGATGGGCCAGCTTCTGTCGCTGCCCATGATCTTGGTGGGCGTGATTATTTTTGTGCTGAGCGCAAGAAAATCGAACCCTGGATCGACACACTGATCATCTCGGTGCCGCCCTCAAGCGGCACACGAGCCTTATCGGCAGCCATGGCCATCATGCGCGGCGCCGCTTCGTAGCGCGCTCCGGACCCACCAAGATTGATCTCCTTGATGTCGTAGCCGGCATAGCCGAACGCCTCAGCCAGCGCATGAGCACGATCACGGAAGGCTTGTGCGGCCTGATCCAGCAAGGCCTCTTCCTGCTTGGCCCGCGCCTGGGGCGAAACGGAGAACCCCAGATTGGCGATCGGCATACGATCACTTAAGGTTGAAGCCAGCTCTGACGCTGCAGCAAAATCGGACGACTCAAGGAAAATTTCACCGCGACCGCGCCAGTTGGATATTTTCCCGTCTTTGTCGCTCATGGGCCAGATACGGTAGTTACCGCTGCTGACCTTTATCTTGGCATGGCCCTTGGCTTGCTTCATGACGTCTTCCAGCGTCTTGCTCAAGGCGCTGGCCACCGCAGTCTGCGACGCATCGCTGATCTCGGACGCTAGGGTTATCTTGACCGTATCCTGTGCGATTTCGGCCGATGCTTCGGCCTGAAGTTGCGCTTGCGGCCATTTCTCGCGATGCTGGCCCTTGCCGGATTCGTGCGCGGATACCGACGTGCCCAAACACGCCGTCGCAACACACAAGGCCAGCGCTAACACCCATTTACCATTTTGTCTGGATAGATACATATTGGTCGCCTATAAAGGAAAAGCTCGTCCGAAGACGAGCTTTTTTTTAAAATGCCCCGCCTGTGCCGTCTAGGCCGGCATCCTGGAACCGAGGGTTCAAGGTGGTCGCCTTCAGTCAAGCTTCGGGCTTTCCATAAATGGAAATCACTCCTACTTGTCAATCCAGCAACCTATATGCCAAAAGCATTGGTTCAAGGAATGTATGGCCAAGTCACGAACACGGCAGGGACTAACTGGAGAACACGCAAAAACATGCGCATTCGAAAACTTTTGAACAGATTTTTTAGGCTTGCGGAGCAGCCCTGACAACTTGATCGAGCAAATCGTTCATGTCATCAATTTTACGCTTGAAATCGCCAAGCGCAACATTACTGAGCGGACCATCCGGCGCGCGCATGGAAAGGAGCTCTGCTGCAATCTGGATTGCAGCCATAACCGCAATACGTTCATTGCTGGAAACCTTACCGGAGCCTTTTACACCAAGCATGCGCTGATCGACATGACGCACGGCAGCCAGCAGCGATTCTTTTTCGGCGGGCGAGCATGCCAGGGAATAATCGCGCCCCAGTATGGACACGTCAACGCGTTCCATATCGTTCTACTCCCGAGGAGCGCCGGGCAGGCGCATTAAGATTGAGTCTATCTGCTCTTTGGCCCTGTCGGCAACCTGACGCAGATGCAGTG
>DATCYE010000249.1:0-5755 GCA_036570485.1 Pusillimonas sp.
CGCTGTTTGAGCGCGACGTTTTCGGACAGCCGGGGGCTGTCCGATGCGCGAGTTCGCGGTCGCCTCGGCCTGGCAGCTTGTGCGGGAAGTCACGGCGAAGCCGGGACCGCAAGGCGCCTAGCCCGCCGTCCCCCTTAGCCCCAACGTGCTTACGTATTCTGATAATGAGCCCACGCTATCCTCAACGTGCTTACGCTTCAGATAACGGACAAGGCTTTAGGCAAGGTTCCTACGCCTTCAAACCGCCCCCGGAAAGAACCACAGCAACGCCGCCGTCATCACCGAGTAGCGCAGAAACTTGCCGATAGCCATATACAGCATGCTGGGCCAGAACGAAAGCCGCAGCCATCCCGCTACTGCGCATAAAGGGTCGCCGATAAAAGGCAGCCAGGAAAACAGCAGTGCCGGTGGACCCAGGCGGTGCAGCCAATAGCTTACATAGTCGTGCCAGCGGCCACCCGCCTTGCTTCGCGTCTTGTGCGGATGTGTTTCGCGCCAGCGCTCGTAAGCCTTTTCGGCTCCCAACCCCATCCCATAGCTGATGGACCCGCCTATCGTATTGCCCAGCGTTGCCACCAGCACCGCCGGCCAGAACATATGCGGCGAAATCTTCACGAAGCCGAAAACCGCCGGTTCCGAACCCAGCGGCAGCAAAGTTGCCGAGACCAGACTCACAATGAAAATAGCGCTCAGGCCGAAACGCGGCAAAGCCAGGGTGAGAAGGAGCCAGTGTATCGACGATTGCAGCCATGCTTCCATAGCGCGCTAGTTTATAGCCATTCCAGGACAAAGCCCCTATGGTATTCTTTGAGCTCAGTAAGCACTTGCTTACAAGTGCCGCCGATTTCTACCCCTCCTCACGCCCCGCATCCATGTCAACAGACTATCTAAAGCGCATCCTTACCTCCAAGGTGTACGACGTTGCCGTCGAATCGCCTCTTGAATTGGCTCCTCAGGTTTCGGCCCGAATTCATAACAAGGTATGGCTAAAGCGCGAAGATACACAGCCTGTTTTCAGCTTCAAGCTGCGCGGTGCCTACAACAAGATGGCCAATCTTAGTCCGGCCGAACTCAAGCGCGGCGTCATTGCCGCCTCGGCGGGCAACCATGCGCAGGGCGTGGCGCTGTCGGCCAAACGGCTCGGTTGCAGGGCGGTCATCGTCATGCCGGTTACCACCCCGCAGGTCAAGATCGATGCGGTGCGCGGCCTGGGCGGTGAGGTCGTGCTGATGGGCGAAAGCTTTACCGACGCCTACGAGCATGCCAAGGAACTTGAAAAGAAAGAAAAACTGACCTTCGTGCATCCCTTTGACGATCCCGACGTAATCGCCGGGCAAGGCACGGTGGGCATGGAGATTTTGCGCCAGCATCCTGGGCCCATCGACGCCATTTTTGTCGCGATCGGTGGTGGTGGCCTGATTTCCGGTGTCGCTGCTTATGTGAAGCAACTGCGGCCCGAGATAAAAATTATCGGAGTACAGACCGTGGATTCCGATGCCATGGTGCGCAGCGTCAAGGCTGGGCGCCGCATTACCTTGAACGATGTCGGCCTGTTTTCGGATGGAACGGCAGTCAAGCAGGTTGGGCTGGAAACCTTCCGCCTGGCACGCGAATATGTCGACGACTATGTTCTGGTCGATACCGATGCCATCTGTGCGGGCATCAAAGATGTGTTTCAGGACACCCGTAGCGTGCTCGAACCCGCAGGCGCGCTGGCCCTGGCCGGCGCCAAGCGCTACGCGGCCCAGAACAAATGGAAGGACAAGACGCTGGTGGCCATTACCTGTGGCGCCAACATGAATTTCGACCGCCTGCGTTTCGTGGCGGAACGCGCCGACGTGGGCGAGGCGCGCGAAGCGGTTTTTGCATTGACCCTGCCCGAAAAGCGCGGTAGTTTCCTGCGGCTTTGCGAAGCGGTGGGCAAGCGTAGCGTTACTGAATTCAACTATCGCATTTCCGATCCTGAAAAAGCCCATGTTTTCGTCGGCTTGCAGATCAGCTCCGAGGCCGAAACCGAAAAACTGGCCAACAACTTTCGCAAGAAGGGCTTTCCCACCATAGACCTGACCGGCAACGAGATGGCGAAGACGCATCTGCGGTATATGGTTGGCGGCCGCTCCGATCTGGCCGAACACGAAATGCTGTTCCGCTTCGAGTTTCCCGAACGCCCCGGGGCGTTGATGCGCTTTCTGGGTGCCATGAATCCCGACTGGAACATCAGCCTGTTCCATTATCGCAATCAGGGCGATGACTACGGTCGCATCCTGGTTGGCATACAGGTGCCGCCAGCCGACAAGAAAGCTTTCAAGGCTTTCCTGGACGGCTTGGGCTATCCCTATTGGAATGAAAGCGATAACCCCGCTTACCAGCTCTTCCTATAAAAACAGGGAGCCGGCTACGCCTGGCTCCCGTGACGGAGCCAGCGTAGGATCGCCGTCTGCCGTCTATCGCCCCAGGCTGGGCATCGAAATTGAAATGGTCGTGGCACACGCGTATACCGGTGCCAGCCTGCCCGTGGACGCTTATTTTGAAGCCTTGCGCGCCATCAAGCAGGAAAAAGGCGTGGCAAGCCAAAAGATAAGTCTTGGCGGGCGTTGTGTCGCGCTACAGACCGACACCGCCGAATGCGGCTTGGACAATGGCTTCAATCTGCTTGAAACCGCACTGGCTCCGGTGGACGACGGACCCGACGGGCTGAACCGCCTGGGCGCACTGGCGCACGGGGAACTGGCCGACACCTTACAGGCATTGCAGGCGGACGAGGCATGCATACTGAATGCCTCGCAGCACCCTGCCTGCCCGCGCGATGCCGACTGGTATGCGAAGGTGTGTGTGCCACGGCCCATTTACCACGAGTTGCGCGATCACCGCGGTTGGCATCACTGGGAAGGTATCGACGCCAAGGCCCAGAATGGCGCCAACACGTCAGTGCCGGTGGGGCATGCCATTGGCTCGCTTAATATCGCCATTGCCCTGGCGCCCGCCAGCCTGGCTCTTTTTGCAAACAGCCCTCTGGAATCGAGCCGGGACACGGGCCTGAAGGAAAACCGCATGACCATCTGGCCGCGCGTATTCGGGCCCGCCCGGTTCGCCGGCGATGCTTTTCTGTGTCGCTACCCGTCGCGGCCTTTCAATGACCTGGGCGATTTCTTTCACTGGATGTTTGGCCCGGGAACCGTAACGCGCGGCCTGCCGCTGGAGCATTCCTACGATTACAAGTCCGTGCCTACCGTGCTGTTGGACGGCGATCCCTGCCTGACTGATTTCCTTGGTGCATCAACGTGGCGGGGGCGACGTAGCGACAATGCTGCGTTCGTCGAGCTTGCTCCGCATGCGCGGCACTTCGAATACTCGCAGATCGGCCAATTCCTGGATGCAAGGCTGCGTTACAGGCTGGATGTTTTGCCGCCTTTGCCCGAGCTTATGCAGGCGTGGCAGCGTGATGGCGGATTGGAAGACTTATTCGAGGCTTGCGGCGCGCAAACCTACATTGAAGCCAGGGCGCCGGGCGCAGGCTTTGCCGATGAGTGTCTGTTGCGCGATGCGGGCGCCGCGCAGGCTCGCAGCCTGCTGTTGGCACCTACCGCCTTGCAAAAGGGTTTGCTGGCCAATAGGGATGAGGCCTGGCGCCTGGTCAAAGAATGGGGTTGGCAAACACTGGGCGAACTGCGTGTGCCGGCCATGCGCGCGGGACTGGACGATGCACGGGTCAAGGCGCTGTGCGAGCAGGTTTTGGCGGTGGCGCGTACCGGGCTGCTGGCATCCGATGCGCACTGGCTGGCCTATCCTGATTTCGTGCTGGCATCGGGGCGTAGCGGCGCAGATCGCTTGCTGAATACCTGGAACAGCGCGGGCGGCACGCCGCAGCAGCGCCTGGCCGCTTTGCTGCTGCAGCACGCAGCGGTGCATCCCGGCCGTTACGGCGGCATTTAACGCATCAGTGATCGAAATGTAAACGCAGGAAGGCGTGCTCGCCACGGCTTCCCGTGCTGAGCCGGTCGGCCAGGCGTTTGAGCAATGCATGCGATACACCGGCCAGGGTGTCGTCCAGCGCCGCCTCGAAGGCGTGGTCGTCGAGATCCAGAAGGGTGGCGGCAGATTTGCCTGGCCCGCTCTGGAGCTTGAGCGGTGGGCCGTCATGCAGCAGTTCGATGTCAAGATTGAATTCGTCGAAGCTGCCGCGCACTTCCAGCAGGCGACGGCTTGCGCCCGTTGCCTGTATGGCTTCCGCCGCCTCCAGTACCGCCTGGGCGGCGCGGCGTACCGTATCGCGCCGGGCGGCCCAGATGCCGCCTTGTTTGTCGACAAACTCCACGATCTTTTGGGTATGTGGGCCACCGGCGGCCGGGTCCAGCTTAAGCGCCGCGCGCCGCGAGGTGCCCAGCCGGAACAGAAGGTTCAGGGTGATGGCGGTCAGGCCGGCAACGATAATGCCGTTCTTGGCCATGAAGCGTATCGACTCGGGCGCCAGATCGGTCAGACCGGGTAGGAAAATGACACCCATCCCCATCACAA
The DNA here is from genome assembly GCA_036570485.1 of Pusillimonas sp. GTDB lineage: Bacteria > Pseudomonadota > Gammaproteobacteria > Burkholderiales > Burkholderiaceae_B. The sequence goes on from DATCYE010000249.1 coordinate 4,516, forward strand.
AGGACAGGCCAATCATGAAAATGCCGCGTGAGTCCATGGCGCGCGAGGTGACCAGCTCGATGCCCGATACGATCAGATAGGCTGCCGCGTACAGTTCGACGGCGCCGATGACTGGGGTGGGGATCAAGGTCAGGGCCAGTGTCACCTGCGGCAAGAAGGCAATAAGGGCAAGCAGTAGGGCGGTCAACAGACCTACCCAGCGTGAAGTCGAACGGCTGATATGACTTAGTGCAATATTGGCCGACGAGATGGCGCTTGGGTAGGCGCCCATCCAGGCGCCCAGTAAATTGCCCAAGCCGTTGGCGCGGATGCCGCCGCCCACCATGCGCATATTGGGCCGTCGCCAATCGGCATCGTTCATTTTATGCATCAATACGACACAGCCGAAGGTGTCCAATTGAGTCATCAGGGCCAGCACGCCCACAGCCGCCAGCACCCCGGGGTCGATCTGGAACTCGGGCATGGGGGGATGAGGAAGCGCGAAGACCGGCGTGGCCGCCAGTACGTCGAAGCCGTGCAGCCTGCCGAAAAAAGCCGCTAGGGCAACGCCGGCGGCAAGGCCGGCCAGCAGGGCAAACAGCTTGGCGCGGCGACTGCCCCAGATGGATAGCGCGACGATCACCAGCAATGTGAGTCCGCCTATGAGCGATTCGATCCGGTCGACGCCGGTGTCCGGGTTCAGGCCGCTGGTGTGGGTAAGCGCAGGCGCAATCAGCGACAGACCCGCAACGCAGACCACGACGCCGGCTACTGCGGGCGGCAGCACTGCACGCAGACGCGGGACGATGAAGCCCGCCCCCAATGCAACAGTGCCATTGACTACGCCTACCAGTACCAGTCCGCCGATGCCGTATTCGGCGGCGAGCATGCCCGACAGAACGACCAAGAGCGGATCAGGCATGTGGACCAGCAGCATGCCTGATCCCACGCGCCCGCCCCACGACTGCAGAAAGGTGGCCAGCGCCATGCCCAGAATAGTGGCGGTGACCATGCCGCGTGTCGATTCGGCGTCCAGCCCGCCTATCTTGGCGGCGGCCAATACATAGGCAATAAGGGCCAATGCTGTGGCGCAGTGCTGCAAAGCCAGCCCGCCCAACGCAAGCGCCGGCGGCTTGTCGTCGGATGCGTATACCAAGTCGTGAGGCCTTTTGCTGGCGGGTGACGACGGCAACCTTATTTTCAATGGGAGCGGCATGGTGCAGACTCAGTTGGTGGTATGCGGGATGTGGATGAGATAGGC
>DATCYE010000250.1:0-3772 GCA_036570485.1 Pusillimonas sp.
CTTGCTGTAGAGCCCCACGAATTGCAGCAATTCGTGGGCGTAGTCACGCACTTCCGCCTGTGGGCGCCGAAACATGCCCAACAGCCCTTCGTCACGGCACGAGACACTGATTTCCATATTCTGGACGCAAGTCATGTTGCCATAGATACGAGTCTGCTGAAATGTTCTAAGCATGCCCAATCGCGCAATCTGAGGCACGCGCAGCGTTGAAATTTCCCGGCCCTCAAAGGAAATCGAGCCGCTGTCGATCGCGTGGTAGCCCACAATGGAATTGAACAGTGTCGTTTTCCCCGAGCCATTCGGGCCGATCAGCCCCACAATCGAGCCCTGCGGCACGGACAGGGACACGTTCTGGTTCGCCAGCACGCCGCCGAATGTTTTGGTGACATCGCGCACCGAAAGCTGTGCCGTCATGCCTTGCCTCCTTCGCCGGCCCGATTCAAATCAGCCTGGTCCTGGCCGCGCGCATTGGCGCGTTGCTTCCACCAACCCAGTATTCCGTCCGGGAAAAATATCACGATCAGCACAATGAGCAGCCCCATGGCCACGCGTTGCCAGCCCAACAGATACGTCCAGAACAATTGCTGCGTAACGTGGAAAATAACGGCGCCAATCACGGGGCCCCATAGCGTGCCCCGGCCACCGAGGATGGCCATCAGGATCATCCACACGCCATACGTGGCCCCCGCAAAGGCAAGCTGGATCGGATCGATGAAGCCGATCAGGTTGGCGGTGGGGCCGCCGGCCAGCCCCAGGAACACCGCGGCCACACACCAGGCAACCGTTTTATAACGGGTCGTGCTCAAGCCCATCGCTTCGGCCTTGTCCTCGTCGTCGCGGATCGCATTGACAGCCAACCCAAAACGGCGTGAATACAGCCAGCGCACAACCAGAAAGGTAAGCACAGCCAGCACGAACAAAATGTAGTAGAAGAAGCGGCTGCGTTCGCCCAGCGCGTCGGGAAACAACGGCAAGGCAAGGCCGGATGCGGCGCCCACGTATTCCCAGCCCGCGAAAATATCACCCGCCGCTACGGCAATACCCAGTGTGGCAATAGCGAAATAGTGCCCGCGCAAGCCAAGTATGATCGGCCCCAGAAGGGCCGCGCTGGCCAGCGCAACCAGCCCGCCCAGCCCAATGCCAAGGAGCAGGCCCGGCAGATAGGCCAGGCCTGCATCACGCTGAAGCAGCGCGCACGCATATACCCCAAGGCCAAAGAAAAACACATTGCCAAAAGAGTTATAGCCCAACTGCCCGCCGTTGATGTCCCAGGTCAGGGCAAACAACACCATCAGCCACAGAAAGGCCATGTCGACGGTGTAGGCCGGAAACAGCCAGGGAGCCGCGACCCCCAGCACCAACACCGCAAGCATGATCAGTCTTTCGCGATTACGTGGTGTCATGACAGGTATTTCCTTTGACGACGCAGCCACAGATTACGCCATACCAGTATCAGCACCAGTAGAACGTACACGAACGCTGCCTGATACTCCGCGCCAAAAATGAAACCCGCGTAGTTTTCGGCCACACCCAGCCCCAAGGCGGCCACGATGACGCCAAACAAGTTACCGAGCCCGGCCACGATCACAATCATGAACGAACGAATGGTATAAGGCAGCCCCTGATAGGGCTGAATGAGCCAGACCATGGCCACCAGCCCGCCGGCCGCGGCGCAGATCGCCGCGTTAAGGCCAAACGTTGCCGCATACACACGATCGGTATCAATGCCGAGAATGCGCGCCGCGCGCGCATTCTGCGACGTTGCGCGAATAGCCTGGCCAAGACGCGAATAGCGCATGAACGAAATCAGCACCGCGCCCAGCACCAATGCGGAGACAAACGCCACCACCTTGATCCGGGGGATGGAAACCATGCTGTCGAACAAAAACCAGGTGCCAAGATCGTAGGATACCGTGCGCACATCGGCACCGAAGACTTGGTTGAGAAGCTGTTGAATAAGGATGCTTAAACCGAATGTCGCCAGGATGGAGATAAAAAAATCGTGGCCTACGACCCGAAAAATGGCCAGCCGATACAGCACCACCCCCACGAGATACATGATTACGGCGGCGAGGGGAATGCCAAGCACCGGATTGACGCCCACCTGAAACAGAGCCCAGACAATATAGCCGCCAAGCATGACGAATTCGCCCTGGGCCACATTGATGACGTTCATAACGCCCCACACCAACGCCAGGCCATAGGCGGAAAGGGCAAAAATACCGCCTATGAGCAGGCCATTGATGATCAGTTGGAGGTTGAGTACCGGGATGTGGAGCAGCAGGTTCAGATTATCCATGGGGCTCCGGGGGGCTGAGCTTCAGGGACAGCCCGGTGCAGATACCAGGCCACCACCGAAGAGACTGAACATGTCAGGCTTGCCAAACGCGCCACTTAGCGGTCGCTCCATTTGGGCGCCGGATACACCACCTTGGTGGCAGCCCATTTGCTTGGCGCGACCACTTCGTATTTTTGATCCAGAATCTGATACATCACCATCGACTTGGCGATATTCTTGCCGGTGCTGTCGAACTTGATGGGACCATAGAAAGTCATGGTATCGACGGCAGAGATGGCATCACGCACGGCTTTTGGATCAAGCGAACCGGCATGCTCGAAGGCATCGGCAAAGACCACCACGGATGCCGCCGATTCCGCCACCTGGTAAGGCGTGGATTTATAGCCGAATTTCTTCTGGGCAACCTGATCGAATCCCTTGGCTGTCTTGAACCAGCGCCCGGTGTAGCTCAAGCTGGAGTCCCATTGAGCGGCGCACAAGGCATAGTCGGCCTTCGCCCCGTATTTTTGAACGATCTTGCCCGCTTTGCAATGGGTCAGCGCAAGCATGGGTACGTACACATGCTGTTCCGCCACCTGATTGACCGCCAGGGGCGCGCCGTGCGCGTGCGCCGATACCAGCAGGAGGTCCGGCTTGAGCGCCTTGACCTTGGTCAGTGTCGAGGTCATGTCGCTAAGGCCTTGCGGCAGCTTGTCGTCGATCACGATCTTCATGCCGTACTTCTTGGCCGCGTCGATAACCCCGTCGCGCACATCCTGCGAGAAGTTGTCGTTCTGCGTTGCAATGGCAATCTTGATCGAGCTTGGATCCTTGCCTTGTTTCTTGGCCTGTTCCGCGGCCAGTTCAACGGCTGGACGCAGGTAATAATCGGAGGTATTGAGCACTGCGAACAGATACTTGTAGCCCTTCTGGAACAACGCCCGTGCCGCGCCGTTGCCTTCGATCATGGGCACTTTGTATTTTTCAGTGATCGGCGCGATGGCCTTGGTAAGGGCGGACCCGTATGGCCCCAGGACGTACTTGACGCCGTCTTGCTTGATCAGGCGTTCGGTAAGCTGCGCGCCGCGCGCCGACGTGGATTCGTCGTCGTAATATTTAATGGCCAGCTTGTAGGTTTTGCCACCAACCTTGATGCCACCCGTCGAGTTGATTCGGTCGACCGCCAGGTTGTAGCCATCACGCGTGAATTTGCCATTGGTCGAATAGCTTCCGGTCAGTGAAACCACCGCGCCCAATGTAATTGTGTCGTCCGCGTTGGCTGCCGAAGCGGTGCCCGGCAATGCCATCGCCAGTGCTAGCGCCGCAACCGGCAACACGCCATTTCCTTTGCTGAAAAATTTCATAGCCACAGTGTCTCCTGTTGATTTTCTGTTTTGTCGACGGCATGCAGGACAAGCCGCATCCTGCTTGAAACCGGTTAAAAATACTATCATCGAACCGGCCACCTGTGAAGAAAAAAGTACAATACCCTGG
>DATCYE010000251.1:0-7081 GCA_036570485.1 Pusillimonas sp.
CTGGACTTAGCCAGGCCAACGTAGCCAGGCGGCCCGTCGTGGGTGCACGCCGATAAGAATAATATAGTTCGGCCTGGCCATAGGTGCATTGCCCGCTTAATTCAATATTGGCAACGCCGGCTTTATGCAGACGATGACGCGCGATCGAGGGCAGATCGGCCAGCCATTTCCCGCCCCCTTTATCGGCAAAAAAAATGGCGGTCTCGGGATCAGGTCCGGTGAACGCCTTGAATACATCCGTACCCACCTCGAAATGGCGCTGTGCTATGGCCGGACCCAGCCATGCCCGCCATTGGGCGTTGCCCACTGCGCGCCTGCGCATCGCCTGCAAGGTGTTTTCCAGCACACCGCCGACCAGGCCGCGCCAGCCGGCATGCGCCACGCCCAGAACGCCATCGGAGCTGGCCAGTACCACGGGCAGGCAGTCGGCGGTCATAATGGCCAGCACCTTGCCCGCGCTTGCAGTAACGGCGGCATCGGCAACGGGCGTCGGCATGCCGTCGACCAGGCCGGGCTCGTCTGCATCGAATACGTCTGTTCCATGCACCTGCTTCAACCACAAAGGCTCGGAAGGCGCGAGCGCGCGCAGCCGCTTCCGGTTTGTCGCCACATCGGCGGCATCGTCATCAGTATGCAGGCCCAGATTCAGACCAGACCACGGACCGGTGCTGACCCCGCCCAAACGCGTCGTGCAGAAGTACTCCACGCCCTTCCATGGCAAACCGGAGACAGTCGTCAAGGTAGTGTTCGCGCTCATGTTTCCCAATCGACTTCATCAAGCACACGTTGAAAGTCCTCGGCCAGCGGCGCTTCGAAAGACAAGCGTTCGCCACTGGAAAAGTCATCGAAGGCCAGCGAGCGAGCGTGCAGTAATTGGCGCTGGGCGCTGCCGACTGGCTTGCCGCCGTACAACACGTCGCCGACCAGCGGATGGCGCAAGCTCATCATATGCACACGAATCTGGTGCGTGCGGCCGGTTTCCAGCTTGCAAGCCACTTCGGTAACGGTTGCGCCCTCGCCCACCTGGCCGCTGCGCAATGGCGCGTAATGCGTAATGGCCGGCTTGGGCGCGATGGGGTTTTCGACTGCCATGCGCACCGGCACGCGTTGGTCCCTGCCTATGTCCAGCTTGACGGTTCCGGGTCTTGTCAGCCGGCCATGCGCCAGGGCAAGGTATTCACGGCTGACGGTACGCGCCTGCAACTGACGGATAAGATGGGTCTGCGCCTTTTCGTGGCGGGCCACCACCAACAGGCCGGACGTGTCCTTATCCAGCCTATGGACAATGCCGGCACGCGCCACATGGGCCAGTTCCGGATAGCGGTAAAGCAGCCCGTTCAGCAAGGTGCCCTGCCAGTTGCCCGCCCCCGGATGCGTGACCAGGCCGGCCGGCTTGCAGACCACTATCCAGTCGGGGCTTTCTTCTATTACCGTGAACTCGACGTCTTGCGGCGTAAAGGCCTGCGATTCAGGAGCAAGCTGTTCATGCACGACCAGCTTGTCGCCCGGATTGGCCATTTGCTTTATGCGCCCCGGCTGTCCATTGATCAGAACATGACCGCCTTCTATCCAGCCTTGTAGCCGGCTGCGCGAGTGATCGGGCATCAATCGGGCCAGAACCTTGTCGAGCCGCTCGGGCAAAGCCGTAAATGGAATCTGGAATTCCAGCGCTGCGGCCGGTAAAAAACTTTCTTTGGCGATATCTGTGTCAGGCATGGCGACAAATCATATAATCAGCGTGCAATGCTAACACCAAGGATGCTTTTTGTGACTCGTATCGACCTCAATCAATCTCGATTTCCTGGCTTCGCGCGGTTAAGTCACGCCGCCCTTGCCCTTGTTGCAGTTGTGCTGATCGCCGGATGCGGAACCATCAAGAGCGAACAAGACCCCACCGCCGGCTGGAGCGCCGAGCGCCTGTACCAGGACGCCCGCACTGAAATAAGCGCCGGCAACTGGAATGACGCCCGCACCCGGCTGGAAGCCGTCGAATCGCGCTACCCCTTTGGCGGCTATGCGCAGCAATCACTAATAGACCAGGCATACGTAAACTGGAAAGACGCCGAACCCGAGCAGGCCCTGGCCGCCATCGACCGTTTCCAGCAGCAATACCCCAACCACCCAGGCACCGACTACATGCTGTACCTGAAGGGCTTGATTACCTTTACGCCCCCCAGCGCCTCGTTTACCAAGCTCACCCGTCAGGACCCCAGCGAGCGCGACCCGAAAGGCCTGCGCGAATCCTACGAATCGTTTAATCAACTCATCGAGCGCTATCCCGACAGCCGCTATACCGCCGACGCCAAAAAACGCGTCACCTGGCTGGTGGGTACCATTGCACAGAACGAAGTACACGTTGCCCAGTACTACTATGAACGCGGCGCCTACGTGGCCGCAGTCAATCGGGCGCAAACAGTCATCACCGATTTTCAGGGCGTTCCCATTGCCGAAAAGGCCCTGTACATCATCTACCTGTCGTACGACAAGCTGGGCCTGACCGAGCTGCGCGACGACGCAAAGCGCGTGCTCGACCAAAACTTCCCCAACAGCAAATATTACGAGCAAGGGCTGGACGAGCCCGGCGGCAGCTACTGGCACCCCATCAATTGGTTCTAAAACCCTTGCGCCTGGCCGGCCTGGCTAGGCTAGCACCTGCGTGCATTCAAAATCGCCCCGCTTATGCGGGGCGATTCGTTTCAACCAGCCTGTTTCTTTTCGAAAAACGCAATGACCTGTGCTGGCTCGCGGGTGCGCGAAAATGGCGGCAAACCACGCCACAGCAACTTCCCATAGGGTTTTTCGACGATGCGGGTGTCGCCAACCACCAGCACGCCCCAATCGTCTTCCGATCGTATCAGCCGGCCCGCCCCCTGCTTTAGCGCAATGGCCGCTTCGGGTACCTGATATTCCATAAAGGGATTGCCCCCCTCGTTGCGGCATAAATTAAGGCGGGCTTCGAGCACGGGATCGTCGGGCGGCGCAAAGGGCAGCTTATCAATCGCCACCAAGGTCAGGGCCTGGCCCGGAACATCTATGCCTTCCCAAAAGCTGGCGCTACCGACCAACACGGCATTGCTGGCGGCGCGAAAGCGCTCCAGCAATGCCCGCCGCGAGCTTTCGCCCTGACGCAGCAGCGGCCTGTCGATAGCCTCGTCCTCGAAGCGCTCTTCAAACAGCTCGGCAATTCGGTCCACCGCACGCAATGTGGTGCATAACACCAGCACGCCGCCCGAAGACGATCGGATCAAAGGCATCAGCACGTCGACGAATTTTTCGTTGAAATAACGGTCACTGGGCAAAGGCAAGGCCTTGGGCACATACAGGACACCCTGATCGGGGTAGTCGAAAGGCGAATCCCAGCGCAGGGTCTTGGCATCCCACAGCCCCAACTGGCGCAGGAAATGACCGAAGTCGCCATTCACGGACAAGGTGGCGGAGGTCAGCACCCACGTCTGTTCTTTGCTGCGGTAACGTGAAAAAACCTGGGCCACCGACAAAGGCGCGCTGTGCAGGCGCATATGGTGCAGGCTGTGCTCCACCCAACGCACCGCTGCATTGCCCTGCTCTGGGGTTGGCCCGTTTTCTTGAGCGGAAGGAGCAAGCGTATTGCGACCCTGACGGTCGGGCTGGCTCCATTGGTACAAGCGGGCGCGCAGCTCCAGACAGGTCTTGGACACGGCGGCCAGGTCGGGGTGCTTCTCGCTGACCACCGACAACAGTTGCGAGCTTTTATCCAGAACGTCCAACAATTCCAACAAAGCCGCATCGAACTCTTCGGGGTTGGGTATGGCCTGGAAGGTGGCCTTGCGTCCGGGCATTTTTTCGATGGGCGCTGCGGCAAGACGCAACTGGCGCGCGGCATGTTCGATCTTCTTGCCCGCTTCGCTCCAGTTGGTGGACTCGCGCTCATAAGCCAGGCCGGCCGCTTCGGCCGTACGCGCCAGATCCAGCAATTGGTGCGAGGATACGCTGCTGCCTAGAAAGCGCGTGGCGATATCGGGCAACTGATGCGCCTCGTCAAAGACCACCAGCTCAACCGTGGGCAGCAGATCGGTAATGCCTTCTTCACGCAGCGCCAGGTCGGCCATGAACAAAGCATGATTGACCACCACCAGATCGGCATCCTGGGCCTGGCGTCTGGCCTTCATGACAAAGCAATCGCGCACATGCGGGCACTCCTGGCCCAGGCAGTTTTCACGCGTGGAACTGACCCGGTTCCAGATATCGGCGTCTTCGGGGACTTCCGCAAGATCGCTGCGGTCGCCGGTGCGCGATTGCTGCGCAAACACCTGGATATGACGCAACTGGCTGATTTCGGCGCGGGATTTCAGCGCCCTATCGTCGCCCTGCATGCGCTCCAGGTGATAGTGGCATACATAGTTGCCCCGGCCCTTAAGCAACGCCACGGTAATGGGCAGTGCCAGCGCTTGGCGCAGCCGGGGCAGATCGCGGCGGAACAACTGATCTTGCAAGGTGCGCGTGCCGGTGGACACCAGTACCTTGCAGCCGCTTAAAAAGGCAGGCACCAAATAGGCCCAGGTCTTGCCCGTGCCCGTGCCGGCCTCGGCGATCAGTGTGGAATGCGTCTGCAAGGCCTGTTCGATAGCCTGCGCAAGCTCCAGTTGGGCCTGTCGCGGGCGATAGTCCGGCACGGCCTTGGCTATCGGGCCGTCGGGAGAAAAAATATCGGATAGTTCTTGCAAAAGCATTAAAAGGTCAATTAGCAATAAAGCCGGGAGATCGTTGGCGGCAAAAAGGGTAAAGTATGCACTCTCCGGAGAACCCAGACGTGATGATACCCGCGTATTTTTCCGGTGAAACAGCCGTTGTGGCAAAATGCGCCGCTTAAATTCACGATACATAATTGGACCAATGACCGATACTCCCGTTCTAGCAGACACCGCCTCCTTCAAGCACGCCGTGGACCCCGCCCGTATTGTCGCCTTGCTGGCCAACGAGCTGAATGTACGTGCAACGCAGGTCGCCGCCACGGTTGAGTTGCTGGACGGCGGTGCCACCGTTCCGTTCATTGCCCGATACAGGAAAGAAGCCACCGGCGGCCTGGATGACACGCTGCTGCGCAACCTTGAGGTCAGGCTGCTTTATGTGCGCGAACTGGAATCGCGGCGCGCGGCAATCCTGGAATCGGTGCATCAGCAAGGCAAGCTTACGCCTGAACTGCAGCAAGAGATCAGTGCCGCCGACACCAAACAGCGGCTGGAAGATTTGTACGCGCCTTATAAGCCCAAGCGGCGCACGCGCGCCCAGATAGCCCGCGAGGCCGGCCTGGAGCCGCTGGCCGACGCCATATTGGCCGACCTGCAAAGCGACCCCGCCGTGCTGGCCGAAGGCTATTTGAATACCGAGGCATCGATCAACGATGCCAAAGCGGCGCTGGATGGCGCGCGCGACATTCTTGCCGAGCGCTACGCCGAAAACGCCGACCTGCTGGCAAGCATGCGCGACTATCTGTGGAATACCGGTTTATTGTATTCCAAGGTCGTTGAAGGCAAAGAGAACGAAGGCGACAACTTCCGCGACTGGTTCGATTTCAGCGAAACCCTGCGCTCGCTGCCATCCCATCGCGTGCTGGCCCTGCTGCGCGGCCGCCAGCAAGGCGCGCTGGACATCCGTCTGGGCCTGGAGGCCGATCTGGAAGCCCAGACGCCCCATCCTTGCGTGCAGCGCGTTGCCGACTTCCTGCGTATCGGTGCCGACTTTACCCTGGACGCCGGCCCGCGCGGACGCTGGCTGAGCGAAGTATGCCGCTGGACATGGCGTGTGAAACTGCTTACCGCCTTCGAGTCCGAGCTTATCGGCCAACTGCGCGAGTCCGCCGAGCAGGAAGCCATACGTGTTTTCGCCGCAAACCTGAAAGACCTGCTGCTGGCCGCGCCGGCCGGCCCCAAGTCCGTCCTGGGGCTGGACCCGGGCATACGCACAGGCGTCAAGGTCGCCGCCATCGACGCAACCGGAAAAGTGTTGGAAACCGCCACCGTCTACCCCTTCGAACCGCGCCGCGACCGCGAAGGCAGCATCAATACGCTGGCTGCGCTGGTCGCCCGGCACAAGATACCGCTGGTCGCCATCGGCAACGGTACCGCATCCCGCGAAACGGAAAAGCTGGTCATCGACATGCTTGAGAAGTTTCCCGACCTGACGCTGACCCGTGTAATGGTTTCCGAAGCCGGCGCATCGGTCTACTCCGCCTCGGAATTGGCCGCGCAAGAGTTCCCCGACCTGGACGTAACCCTGCGTGGCGCCGTGTCAATTGCGCGCCGCCTGCAGGACCCTCTGGCCGAACTGGTCAAGATCGAACCCAAGGCCATCGGCGTGGGTCAATACCAGCACGATGTCAATCAGCGTGAGCTGGCCAGGTCGCTGGACGCCGTCATCGAAGACTGCGTGAACGCAGTAGGCGTCGATGTAAATACCGCTTCCGCGCCGTTGCTGACCCGCGTATCGGGCCTGAACTCTCTGCTGGCCAAAAATATCGTGGCCTGGCGCAACGACAACGGCGCCTTCCCCAATCGCAAGGCCTTGCTGAAAGTGTCCCGATTCGGCGACAAGGCGTTCGAGCAGGCTGCCGGTTTCCTGCGCATTCCCAATGGTGACAATCCCCTGGATGCGTCGGCCGTTCATCCGGAAGCCTACCCGGTGGTCAAGCGCATACTGGAAAAAATCAAGACCGAAGCAAATCAGATCATGGGACAGCCCGGCGCCCTGAAAGGCGTATCACCGTCCGAATTCACGGACGAGCGCTTTGGATTGCCAACAGTAAAGGATATTTTCCAGGAAATTGAAAAGCCCGGCCGCGACCCGCGCCCCGAATTCAAGACCGCCCAGTTCAAGGAAGGCATCAATACCATTAACGACCTGCACGTCGGCATGATCCTGGAAGGCGTAGTCACGAATGTGGCCAACTTCGGCGCTTTCGTCGATGTAGGCGTGCACCAGGATGGACTGGTTCATATCTCAGCCCTATCGGAAACCTTTATCAAAGACCCTCGCGACGTTGTGCGCGTAGGCCAGACAGTCAAGGTAAAAGTCCAGGAAGTTGACGTCCCCCGCAAGCGCATAG
>DATCYE010000252.1:0-3938 GCA_036570485.1 Pusillimonas sp.
AGTGCAGGTTGATAAGTTTCGACGTGTATATGACGAATGTTCTTCGGGTCGACACCATGCTTGTGCTGCAGGGCCAACGCGCCATCGATGGCAGGAAAGACGTGTCCGCAACCAACATGGTTCTTCACAGTAAGCCGAGCAATATGAAAATCATGCCCAAGGGTATCGGCAATGCCCGACCAAGATGGGCCGTCGCTCATTGCCTGCCCAATTCCAGCGTCGCCTTCCAGAATATCCAGCGATCCAGTCACGCCCTGGCGCGCAAGCTGCGCCGCCAGAACACCAGCCTCGGCAGCTCGACCCGGATGCAGCGGCTTGGACATGGAATCCATACGGAAGGCTTGCTGAAGCCCAGCTGAGAAAGTTGCGACCGTAGCCAGCGCATGCGCAAACTGCCCGGCATCCAGCCCATAGGCAGCCGCGCTAGCCGCAGCGGCGCCAAATGCCCCCATGGTGCCCGTGTTATGCCAATAGCGATAATGCGCACGCCCCATAACAATGCCGATACGCGTGGATACCTCGTAGCCGATAATTACGCTATGCAGGAAGTCCGCCCCCGATATGCCGGCCTCTTGAGCCGTGGCAAGTGCCGCGGCAATGGTTGCGGCGCCAGGGTGATACATTGCGTCCCGGCAGCTGTCATCGAGCTCTGCCGCGTGCGCCGCCGCGCCATTGACCAGCGCAGCGGTCCGTGGCGTGGCTTTTTTCCCCAAGACCAGCTGGGCTGGGCCGCGATCCAGATCGTCGGCCACGGCCTGCGTAAGCAGTCGAACGGATTCGGTCTGCGTACCAGGTAGTGCCGACGCATACCAGTCGATCACGGCCCGCCTGGCATGATGCATCACCAAGTCGGGAATTGGCCTGCGCCGCAGCGCGACTGCCTCTTGGGCAAGGATTTCAGTCACATACATACAAGCCCTTCCTTTAGGCCGACTGGGAAGACGCAAGAATCGCGATTCCGTCCGCCGCCTTCACTCCCTGGCCTTCGGACAAGACAAACAAAGGATTGATTTCCGCTTCGATCAAGCGTTCGCCCATGTGGGCAACCATTTCTGAAAACGCCACGATGGCGTTCGCAAGCGCCTGTATGTCGGCCTTAGGGCGACCACGGTAACCGTCCAGCAATGGCCAGGTTTTAAGCTGACGCATCATGCCAAGCGCGTCGTCGTGACTTAGTCCACCTTGCTCTGGCAGCAAGCGCATGGTGGTGTCCTTGAACAATTCAGCTGTTACACCGCCCATGCCAAGCAGAATGGCGTCTCCGATCGGATCCCGGTGAAAGCCCAGTATCATTTCGACGCCCTCGCCGACCATTTCCTGAACCAGATAGCGCTCCGGTGTTTTGCCGGTACATGCCAGGACCTTTTCCTGCATGGCCTTGATGCGCTCGGGCATTTGATCCGCCGTCACACCCACCGCAACGCCGCCGACTTCGCTCTTGTGCGCGACCTCGCGCGATAGCAGCTTAAGGACAACCTTCGGGCCCAGTGCATTGGCAGCAGCTTGGGCCGCAGCCGCGTCACTTGCAATCGTTTCACGCACAGAAGGGATACCAAAACAAGAGAACAACTGCTTGGCCTGGGCTTCATCCAGCGATCCTTGAGGCAATTCAGGAACGATTACCTTTTCACCCAATAAAGCCAAAGGAATCGGAGTGATCTTTTTAGCGGCGCTTAACATCGAGTTGAGCGCCACTGCGCAGCTTTCCGGTTCTGTGAAGGCAGGCACACCTTGCTGATTCAGCAGCGCCGTAATATGCGGCGCGTAGGGGCTTACGTAGGCGATGACTGGTTTGGTGCTGCCCGGCAGGCAGTCGCGAATCGCGCCGGCCATCAGTTGGGGCGCGGCAAGCGCCGACGAGCCAACGATAATCACGGCAGCATCGTAGCTTTCGCTTTCCAATATGGCCCGGATTGCGCCGCGCAGCAGATCTGGCTGCAAACCCGCAAGCGTCACATCAATGGGATTGCGATCCAGCGCAGCGTGGTCGCCAGTCTGGAGCGCACGCAGGCGGGCCGCCGTTTCAGCATCGGGCGCCGGTGTCTCGAAACCGTTAAGCCCCAGCGCATCGGACACCAGGGTGCCGGCCCCGCCGGTAGACGTAAGAATCGCAACGCGCCGACCTTGAAGAACACGGCTTGACGACAATGCTGCGGGGATGTCGAGCAAATCACTGAAACTCTCGGCACGGATCACGCCGGTCTGTTTGAACAAAGCGTCGTAAACCTTGTCGGATCCCGCCATGGCGCCGGTATGAGACACCGCCGCACGTGCACCGGATTCCGATCGCCCTACCTTGAAGGCGACAACCGGCTTTCCCATGCTGGCCGCCTTCAGGGCGGCGGCTCTGAACTTGGCTGGATGACGAATAGTCTCGACATACAGAGCTATGACCTTGGTCGCGTCGTCGTCCGCCAGGTAACTGACAAAATCCGCCAGATCCAAATCGACTTCGTTGCTGGTGGAAACCAGTGTTGATAAGCCGATACCACGCGCAGCGGCACGCGACAGGAGCGAACCGACAATCCCGCCGCTTTGCGACACAATACCAATCGATCCAACTGGAAAGTGGTCCATTTCAAGCGCACTGCTGGCGGACAAAGGAATGCCCCGCGTTAAATTGACCAGCCCTATGGTGTTGGGCCCAAGCAGGCGCATCGTACCTGCCGCCGTCAGCAGCTCTTGCTGGCGCTGCGCACCTGCCATCCCCGTTTCGGTGTAGCCGCTGGCAAGCACAATGGCTGCGGCTGTGCCTCGTTCCGCCAGTTCGCGTACCGCATGATGCGCGCGCTGCGCCCCCAACAATACAATGCCCACATCGGGGGTTTCGGGCAGCGATGCAATATCCGCATAGCATTTCAAGCCGGAAATTTCATCTACTTTGGGATTGACCGGATAAATTGCGCCTTCGAACCCGTGTTTGCGCAAATAGGCAACAGGCCTACCCGAGGTTTTGGCCGGGTCCCCCGACGCACCGATGACCGCCACGCTGCGTGGATTGATCAAGCGAGAAATCGCGTTCATATCGTTCAACTCTTTTCTACAATCGCGGCGGCGGCGCGCCGTTCATCTCTTTGCTTCAGGAATGCTTGCACCGCCGCACGATGTTCGCCCGTGGTGTAGCAAACGGCCTGTGCCTGGCTGCCTTGCGCAAACACCTGACCGGCACTTAGTTCAAAGGTTTGGTTCAGTATCGTCTTGCCCAACGCCAAGGCCGTGGCCGAGCCATGGCTAAGCTCTTCGGCCCAACGCCATGCCGCCGGCAGCAATTCCTGGTGTTCCACCACGCGGTCTGCGATACCCAACTGCAGGGCGTCGGTTGCCTCGACCCTGCGGCCGCTGAAGATCAGGTCTTTCGCCTTAGGCAAACCGACTCGACGCGGCAGAAAGTACAGGCCGCCGCCATCGGGGATCAGGCCGCGATTAATGTACGACCAGGAAAACGACGCCGCCTGGCTGGCCAAAACAAAGTCGCAACTGATGGCCGTATCGGCGCCCAGACCCGACGCCGCGCCATTCACCGCTGCGATGGTCGGCTTGGGCATGCCATGCAGTAAGGACACGCATTGATGGACCCGCTGCTGGCGAGTCCATCCGTTAAACCCGACGTCTCCGGATTCCGCCTGCATACGCTTTTCCATGCCCGCCACATCGCCGCCCGCGCAAAACCCTTTTCCGTTGCCCGTAAGCACAACGGCGCGAACCTGTCGGTTCGAGGTCACCTCTTGTAGAACCTCGATGTATTCGCTGCGCATATCGTCACTGAATGCATTGCGCTTCTCGGGCCGGTTCAAATAAATGGTCGCAATGCCGGACTGCACATCCAGCTTGATAAACTCTTTGTTCATGGAGAATCCTACTTTCTAACGTCTATTTAGATCAGTTCAGGGTGATGTTGCTTGACTTGACGACCTCGGCCCACCGGACCTGCTCCTGCT
>DATCYE010000253.1:0-5659 GCA_036570485.1 Pusillimonas sp.
CGACGTCAACAAAGACTTCACACCGGTGGCAATGGTCGCCAGCACGCCGCTGATCCTGACGGTCACACCCAAGCTGGGCGTGCATAACATGAAAGAATTCATGGCGCTGGCCAAGAAGCAAGGCCTGCGCCATGCCTCGTCAGGCGTCGGCAGTTCACAGCACTTGGCTGCGGCGCAGTTCGGCAAAGCCGCCGGCATTGAGCTGCTGCACGTTCCCTACAAAGGCAGCGCCCAGGCCCTTAACGATCTGCTCTCGGGCGAAGTCGACATGAACGTCGATTCCCCTCCGCTGATGGTGCCCAATATCAAGGCCAACAAGCTTGTGGGCATCGCCGTCGTCAGCCCGAAGCGCATCCCCTTGCTGCCCGACGTGCCGACGATGGCAGAGTCCGGCTATCCGGGGGTCACCATGGGACAGTGGTTCGGCATCGTCGGACCGGCCAACATGCCCAAAGAGGCGACCGATCTGCTGAACAAGAACATCAACGAAATCTTGCAGCTTCCCGAGGTTCAAAAAGTCTTGGCCGCCAAGGGTGCTGAAGCAGGCGGCGGATCGCCCGCCGACTTCGCCAAGCAAATCCGCGAAGACACCATCAGTATTCAAAAGGTGGTTGACGAAGCGGGCATCAAGATCGAGTAATACCGCCGTTACGCTCGGGGTCTGGCGGGGTTTTCGCCAGACCCCGAGCGCTCGGTATGGCCGTTGTGTAAAAGGCCAGCACACCTTAGTCGTCTCGCAGTCTCAGCCGCTCATGCCAATCCGCTATCGATTCCTCTGGATAGCCTGCAAACATCTTGTCGCCCGCATGCACTTCCATTTCGACCCATGACGCCTTGGAATCGAGAAACAAATGTGTATGTTCGGGAGGGACAGGAAGATTGCTGTCGATGGCAGAGGCAAACGGATGAATGAGCTCCGGCCACTCCGGACTGAAAAGCCACAAGGCACTACCGCAATGCCTGCAAAAATGACGCTGCGCAGTGCTGGCGTGCCGGCTGTCGCCTGCTCCCGGCAGCATCGCGTGATACACCGTGATCTGGTCGGCGCCGCTCACCTTCATGGAAGCGGCATCAGCCGACAGATTGATGGAGTAGCCGCCCCCGCCCTGCGTTTTTCGGCAAATAGAGCAATAACACCGCTGATAGGGGTAAGGGTTCACGCTGGATACGGTGAACTGAACGGCGCCGCAATGGCAAGATCCGGTTAGCTGCATGACTGGGCCTCCTGTGCAATTCAGGGTATCCAGCAATAATAATGCCTAAGGTTTTTTAGCGTTGACTGGCTGCTTGGCTTATCGGCAAGCGCGCCAGCTCTTGGTAACGGGAGCCTCCTTCGCTTGGAGTCGAGGCCACCAGCACGCAACGATCGGGCATCCAGGCCAGCGGCGGGCGCCGCCAGGTTTGTACATCGCCCGGGCCCGCCTTGCGCAATAAGGAAACATGGGGCCGGAAGATTGCATCCGGTCGTGTCCAGCCCATTTCCTCCAGGCGGCTCCACAAATCATCGTGCAAGGCGTCCAGCCAATCCAGACGCTCTTCATCGTCTTCTGTCGGGCCCGCCCACACGATGCGCGGACCCGTAAAACGCCCAAATCGACGCAAGGTCATCGCCCCTGTCCTTGCTTGCCAGCCCGGCACCGCGCGAACCAATTCCGCAACCCGCGCGGCGGGTGTGCTGCCCAAGAATGCCAAGGTCACATGCAGAGTTTCGGGACGCATGACGCGCCCGCCGCACAGCGCATGCGCGTCATGCGCCCAGGCCATCGTCTGCTCCGCCGTGGCGGCCGAAGGCCACAGGCCGAAAAAAATACGCTGCGGCGCTTGCCCAGCCTGCGGCTTGCTGCGAGAGTGCGCCGCCGCCCAGGATTGTTCCATGCCAGCTCCTTATTATCGGCACCAGTATAAGTCGCCACCGCCTAGGGACTTTCCCGTATAACCAGCAACTTGCCGGCAGCCATGTGCGGGCATACCCCAAGGCGTGAATGATTGACGTTTAAAGCATGACTTCGCTAACATCGGGCGGCTACTCATGCTGAATTACCCGTCTTTGGAGAACCGTGCTGTGAAACCCCAGTCGCTGGATATGATTACTACGCTTATCGGTTTCGATACAGTTTCGCGTAATTCCAATCTTGAACTTATCCATTACGTTCGCGACTACCTGGCCGAACACGGCATACAAAGCCACCTGGTCACCAACGAAGAAAAAACCAAAGCCAACCTGTTCGCCACAGTAGGCCCCAATGTCGAAGGCGGCATCGTGCTTTCGGGACACACCGACGTGGTCCCGGTCGACGGCCAGCCCTGGGATACCGACCCGTTCACCGTCGTGCAAAAAGACGGCCGGCTATATGGTCGCGGCAGTTGCGACATGAAAGCCTTTTCGGCCATCGCGCTGGCCATGGTGCCGGACCTGATCAAAAAAGGCCTGAAGCGCCCTATACATTTCGCGCTCAGCTACGACGAGGAAATCGGCTGCTTCGGCGCCCCGTCCATGATAGACAGGCTGCTTACCGATATTGCCAAACCCAGCGCGGTCATCGTCGGCGAGCCCACCAGCATGCGACCCATCGTGGCTCACAAGGGCATCGCCGCCTTGCGTACCACCGTCATCGGCCATGAAGCGCATTCCAGCCAGGTTCAGCGCGGTGTCAGCGCCGTCATGACCGCCGCCAAGCTGATTGCATTCATCGACGGCATGATGGCCGAGAACAAAGCGCAAACAGATCCCGCGAACCGATTCGAACCACCCTACACCACCTTGCATGTAGGCGTAGTGCATGGCGGCACCGCGCTTAATATTATTTCACGCGAATGCACGTTTACCTGGGACATCCGCGCATTGCCGGGCGACGACTGGCGCCGCTACCTGGAACGCTTCCAGGAGTATGCCCAGAGCCTGCTGCCGGCCATGCAGGCCATTGCTCCGGCGGCATCCATCAGCACTGAAATTCTGGCCGACGCGCCGCCGCTGCAAGACCAGGGCGGCGCCGCGCAAGAACTGGTGTTCAGTCTGTGCGGCCATACGCATGGCGATGTGGTGCCGTACGCCGCCGAGGCCGGTCAATTCCAGGAGCGCGGATTTTCCGTCGTGCTTTGCGGACCCGGCTCTATCGACCAGGCACACCAGCCCAACGAATACATCGATGTCTCGCAGGTAACCGCCTGCGAACATTTTCTGGAAAAACTGACGGATAGACTGGCAAGCTGATTCGTCCGGTTCTTAAGGCCTCGCCGGCCTTTAAAAAACTTGCCGCCACACACCTGTGTCCAAACAATGAACTACTAAAGTTAAAGGCAGGAGACAAAGAATGAAGCTATCCAAACTTATCAAGCACACCGCAATTGCCGCCACATTGGCCCTTAGTGTGGGCCTTAGCCAATCGGTCGATGCAAAAACGCTGCGCTGGGCTTATCAGGGCGACATGGCCTCGCTGGACCCCATGTCCTTGAACGAAACCTTTACGCTGGGCTTTCAGGGCTGGTTCTACGAGACCCTGGCTGCCTACGACAAAGACCTGAAGCTGGTTCCGCAACTGGCAGAGCGATGGGAAAATCCCGAACCCACCAAATGGATCTTTCATTTACGCAAGGGCGTCAAGTTTCATGACGGCAGCCCGTTCACGGCGGACGACGTCATATTTTCCTGGAAGCGTAGCCTGACCCCAGGGTCCGACATGAAGGGCTACGGCGCGAAAGCCGCCGACATCAAGAAAATCGACGACCACACAGTGGAAATCATCACGCCCACGCCCAATCCGATTTTTCCGCGCGACTGGACGTTCCTGTACATCATGAGCAAGAGCTGGGCCGAGAAAAACAAAACCACGGAAGCCACCAACGTCAAGGGCGGCGAAAGCAATTACGCCAATCTGCACGAGAACGGCACCGGCCCCTTCATGATCGTAGACCGCCAGCCCGACGTCAAAACCACACTCAAGCGCTTTGACGGATACTGGAACAAAAGCGTTCCCACCAACGTCACCGAAATCACCTTTCAGCCCATCTCGCAAGAATCTACGCGTGTAGCCGCGCTTATTTCAGGCGAAATGGACCTGGTCATGCCGGTGCCCGTGCAAGACTGGCCGCGCCTGGAAAACGAACCCAATGTGCAGGTGCTTAACGAGCCCGAAGCCCGCGCCGTGTTCATCGGCATGGACCAACACCGCGACGAGCTGCTGTTTTCCAATATCAAGGGTAAAAACCCCTTCAAGGACAAGCGCGTCCGCCAGGCCATCGACCTGACCGTCGACACCAAAATCATCAACCAAAAAATTATGCGCGGAGCAGCCAAGCCGTTGGGCACACTGATCGCCGACAAGATCAACGGCTACGACGAATCGTTCGGTGCGCCGTATAAAACCGACATTGCAAAAGCCAAGAAGCTGATGGTCGATGCAGGCTACCCTGACGGCTTCAGCGTACAGCTGGATTGCCCGAACGACCGCTACGTCAACGACGAAAAAGTATGCCAGGCCGTAGCCAGCATGCTGGCGCGCATAGGCATCAAGATAGACCTGCTGGCGCAGACCAAATCCAAGTACTTCGCCAAGGTTCTGCTGCAAGCAGGCAACAACACCAGCATGTATTTGCTGGGCTGGACCCCCAGCTCTATCGATGCGGCCAATTCGCTGACCAACCTGGTGGCCTGCCGTGATTCCAAAACGGCGGCGGGGCAGTTCAACCTGGGCGGCTATTGCAACAAGGAAATCGACGCACTGATCGCCAAGATCGACGTTGAAACCGACCAGGCCAAGCGCAATGCCATGATCAAGGAAGCGTTCACCATGCTGCACAACGACTACGGCTACCTGCCGCTGCACCAGCAGCCTATGTCGTGGGGCGTGCGTAAAGGCATCAAGGTGGCTCAGCGGGCCGACGACGTACTGGACATCCGCAACGTGGTCATGCCGTAAACGCAAATGCTGAACTTCATTGCACGGCGGGTATTCCAGTCCATATTCGTGATGCTCACCGTGGGACTTATTGCATTTTCCATGTTCCGCTACGTGGGCGACCCGATCAACAACATGGTCGGGCAAGACACCACTATGGAACAGCGTGCCGAAATGCGCAGGCAACTGGGCCTGGACGATCCGTTCATGGTCCAGTACCTGCGCTTCATAGGCAATGCGGTGCAGGGCGACTTCGGCATGTCTTACCGCCAGCGCCGGCCGGTCGGCGAGCTTATCGAAAGCCGCATGCCGGCCACGCTTGAGCTTTCGTTTGTGTCGGCGCTTATCGCCCTGTTCCTGGGCATACCCATGGGCATCTACACCGCTTTGCGGCGCGACGGCGTGCTGTCGCGCAGCTTCATGACGCTATCGCTCATCGGGATATCGCTGCCCACCTTCCTGATCGGCATACTCATGATTCTGTTTTTCGGGGTCATGCTGCGCTGGCTGCCCAGTTTCGGGCGCGGCGACGTCGTACAGCTGGGCTGGTGGTCGACCGGCTTCCTGACAAAAAGCGGCTGGCAGTCGCTGATCATGCCGGCCTTCACGCTGGCTCTGTTCCAAATGACGCTGATCATGCGACTGGTGCGGGCTGAAATGCTCGAGGTACTGCAAACCGACTTCATCAAGTTCGCCCGGGCGCGCGGCCTGCCCGAACGCATGATCAACTTTCGCCATGCGTTAAAAAATACGCTGGTGCCCGT
>DATCYE010000254.1:0-3667 GCA_036570485.1 Pusillimonas sp.
TTTGTGTGTGTATGAATTCTTTTGTATACATAAACTGATGAAATTATGCCCCGGATTTTTTTCGAATTCAAGAGGATTTTGAAGTTCAGGAAATCCGGGGCGGAAAATTGCCAGGATCAGGGGCGGTGGAAATAGTCGGATTGGACCGACTGCTTCTACCGCCCACGATTCTACGTATCAAGGTGTCAGAACGATGGCTCCGCTGGTCCGGCGCGCCTGCGCTGCTTCATGGGCTTGCACCACGTTGTCCAGCTTGTAGCGGGCGCCGATAGTGGCCTGCACCGCCCCTGCAGACATCGCATCGAATAGCACTTCGGCATTAGCGCGGAATGTTGCCGGGTCGGCGTTATGAGGAAAAACCGACGGACGGGTCAGGAAGAGGCAACCCTTCTTGTTGAGCAGTTCGGGGGAAATTTCGGGGGCCGGTCCAGATGCGGCGCCGTATAGAACGACAAGCCCGAACGGAGCGGCGCAATCAAGCGAATGCAGAAAGGTGTGGCGGCCCACCGAGTCGTATACGACGTGTGCCTTGCGTCCGCCCGTCTCGGCCAGTAGCGTTGCCGGCCAATCGGGCAGACTGTAATCGATGGCGATGTCGCAGCCGGCCTCGCGCGCCTGGCGGCATTTGTCCGGCGAACCGGCCGTGCCGACCACGAAAGCGCCCAGGTGCTTGGCCCAGCGGCAAAGAATCTGGCCGACTCCGCCGGCGGCCGCATGCACCAGTACCACGTCGCCGGGCCGCACGCGGTGGGTCTTGTGCAGCAGATATTGCGCCGTCATGCCTTTGAAGAGTACTGCTGCCGCATCTTCGCAGGAGATATCGTCCGGCAGGGCAAGCAGCTTGTCGGCGGGTACATTGCGCAAGCTGGCATAGGCGCCCACGCCCGCATTCATATATGCCACTCGATCACCTGCCTTGAAATTGGATGCCCCGGGTCCTATCGCCATGACTACTCCGGCGGCCTCATGGCCCAGACCGGTGGGCAGCGGCAACGGGTACACGCCCTGGCGTTGATAAATATCGATGTAGTTAAAGCCGATGGCTTCCTGGCGAACTTGAACCTGGCCCGGCTCGGGCGCGGGCAAGTCTTCTTCTACCACCTGCATGACCGACTCGGGACCGAAGGACTGGATTTTGATTACTTTGGCTTTGGACAATGTCTGCGCTCCATTTTATTGTGGCAAGAAATAAGGCCTGCGATGCAAGCTATGCCGCTAGCGTCGCTGGCAGGGCTTTCAGCCTTTTACTTGGAGCGCGGGTATTGCACAAGCGCCGGCGAACGGGAAGCCGGTGCCTGGCGCCGCCGGAACGTCCGGATGAATTCGCGCGCCTGGTGAAGGGACTCCTAGGCCAGCCTGTATCGGGTCAGGCGAACATCTACCGTGACTGATAGATGTGTCAATGCTTTTGCTTTGGCCAGGCCTTCGGCGCTTGCCCGGTACAGGTGCGGTGTCATGGCCAGCAGGTCGGTAATCTGCTCGGCATTCGTCAACTCCAGGGAATAATCCAGGCGCTCCGATGCCGCGTGCTCGAAGCCTGGCGGCTCGGCCTCTTCGCCTTTACGCTCGGCCTTGATCGTCGGGTAAATGATTTCTCGCAGCTCTTGCAGATGGCGGGCGCCCGCGTCCACCTGTAGCAGTTGGCCGCCGGGCTTAAGGACTCTGGCAAACTCGGCGTAGACCGGAAAACCGAACATGCAAAGTATCCAGTCCAGACTTGCGCACTGTATGGGCAGGTTGGCATTGCTGCCCACCAGCCAGGTCATTTGCTTGTCGCGCCGGGCGGCGGCCTGGACGGCCCATTTGGAAATGTCCAGCCCGGCCAGGACCAGCGTCATATCGGGTCCGGCGCTTGCCGCCAGGCGGCGCAAATAATGGCCCTCGCCGCAGCCGGCATCCAGGCAACTGATGGTCGCGTCGGCCGGCGCATTCAACAGAACCATTTGATTTGTTGCATTGGCAATCGGGTCGTAGGCATCCGAAGCCAGGAAGCGCCGGCGCGATGCCACCATTTCCTTGCTGTCGCCCGGATCGCGCGAACGCTTTTTTTGCACCGGAAGCAGATGGGTATAGCCCTGGCTGGAGATGTCGAAGCTATGCCCCGAGGCACATTGCCACATGTTCTCGTGACGGCGCAATGTTGCGCCATCCAGAGGGCAGGCCAAGGCTTGAAACGGGGTAATCATAGGGAGAAGGGTTTATCGAGGGCAGGAAAATCCAAGTGACTGAGTGTACCGAAGATTCAGAAGGGCTTGCCAAGCATACGCACACATTTGCTTTTCTTATGTTACGCTTACGATACAAAACGCCTAGCGTCTTCTTAACGAGGCGCGCCGAGCAGTTGCCTATCGTTCCGGCCAAACCCATGGCGTTTCCAACGGCTTGCCAGCTCGCGCGCCCCCACCTGGGTGTGGTGATCGGAGCCCGACAGCATGGAACGCATCATCCATTTTTGTTTTTTGCTCGCCGCCTTGATCGTCGTGGGAATGGGGGTGCTGCTCTACGATAGTTTGTCGCAAGGCCATGGGGTGACTGTACGCCTGCACCAGGTCAATAAAATATTCGATGTCGTGCATCGAATACGGGACAACTATATAGATGCCGAAAAGGCGGCATACAAGTATGCTGCTTCGGACAATCCGGCCGACCATGCTGAAAGCGCGCTGCGGCTAAATGAAGTCAATGCCGACATTGTTGCGCTGGGGGCGTTGTTGCATCGCAATGCCGGTCAGGCGCCCAGGCTGCGACAACTGACCGCCGCTTTTGCCAAGCTTGACCCCATGCTCCGTGCTTCCCAGATCGCTGGGCAGGTAGATACTGCTGCTGCCTTGGCAATACAGCGCCGGCAGGATTTTTTTGATGTGGTCAGCGAAATTTCAAACAGTACCTTGCGCGACTTTGGACATTTCGACGAAACCACACGGGATCATTTTCGTGCCACGTTGGTAAAGCTGGCCAGTTTGGTAGCCATCGGCTTATTGATCCTCGTTGCGGTTTACCTGCATATACTTTGGCAATTTCGCGTTCACAAGCGCCTTGAGGCACAGCAAAAGGAAAGCGACGAGTTGTTGCGGCTTGCCGTCGATTCCGTGGATGGCATGATTATTTACGTCGATCGCAACAGGCGTTACAAGTTTTGCAACAAGGCCTATTCGCAATATGCCGGGCACGACCGCGAAGCGATGGTGGGTGCAACGATGCAACAGATGTTGGACAAGGAGGTGTACAGGCAGATCGAACCCTACCTCGATCGCGTTCTGGCGGGACAGGAAGTGCGGCTCGAACATCCCTTACTTGCCGACGGTAGTTTCATGGAGGTGCGCGCTTGCCTGATCCCGCACTTTGACGGTAAAGGTCAGGTGCAGGGCTTCTTTGGTCAGTTCACCGACATTACCGAGTACAGACGCAAGGAAGCCCTTCTGCTGGAGAAGACCTCTTTTCAGAGAGCCATCCTTGATAGCGCCCGCATTTCCATTATCACCACCGACCGTGAAGGTATTATCCGGTCATTCAACGTCGGCGCCGAACACATGCTGGGCTACCGTGCAGGCGAGCTCGTCGGTAAGGTTTCTCCTGCGTGTTTCCATGAAGAGCAGGAGTGCCGTCAAAGGGCGCGCACATTAAGCATTGAGCTGGGCAAGCCGGTGGAACCCGGCATTGATGTGAT
>DATCYE010000255.1:0-4186 GCA_036570485.1 Pusillimonas sp.
GTTCGGCCCAGCTCGCGGGTATCGATACCGGCCGCTTTCAGTCTTTCGGTCTGGCTGACCGGGATGCCGCTCATGCGCTCCATGGTGAACACCGTGGTCGCGCAGTACTCCCATACGACCTCCGGCACCATCAGCAGATGCCCGCGCCCTTGCGCAGGCGAAAAGTTACGCCGCAACTGACTGCAATTGGATGCCTCACGGATCAGATCGAGCTCGTCATGCAGGTAGTTATCGAACTCGGCCACGACTTGTCGCGGCTTCAGGCGGCGCCCGTCGGCGGCCAGGCGCTCGACCAGGCGGGCCAGCACGCCCAGCAAGGTAAGGTCTTTCTCGATGATCTCGCGCATGCCCGGACGCAACACCTTGACGGCCACTTCGCGACCATCGTGCAACACGGCAAAATGCACCTGAGCAATAGACGCCGACGCAATCGGATCGGTTTCGAAGTGCTTGAACAGCGTATGCGGTGATGCGCCCAACGCGGCTTCGATCGATGCTGCGGCCTGATCGGACGGAAAGGGCGGCACCCTATCTTGCAACAAGGCCAGCTCTATGGCTATGTCCAGCGGAATCAGGTCGCGACGAGTGGAAAGCACCTGCCCGAACTTGACAAATATGGGTCCCAGCGACTCCAGCGCCAGACGCAGCCGCACGCCGCGCGGCACCTTGGGCGGACGCCCGAACCTGACGATACGCAAAAGCCCGTATGCAAGCGGATGCTTGATGCCGGACAGCACCAGCTCGTCCAGCCTATAGCGCAAGGCAACGCAAACAATATGCAGCAGGCGAAAAAAAGTGAACATGAATCAGCCCTTGCCAAGGCTGGCGCGCGTGGGCGACGCCCCCAGCGCCGTCACACGGGCCTCTAGACGATCCAGACGCTGGCGCATGCTTTGCAGCGTGCCGGCCCAGTCTTCGAATGAAGGTCGATTGGCCATCAGGCCGCTTTCTTCGGAAAGAAACTCACCGACATTGTCGGCTAAGCGATCGGCAGTCAGTTGCAGGCCGCGCGCCACCGCCTTCCCTGCTTGCAGCAGACGCAAAGCGGCCATATCGCCGACCAGACCGGAAAGATCTTCCTCGATATCCCAGCGCAAGTCGCGCGCCAGGTCGGAAACCACCTGCGCCAGGCCGGCATCGCCTTCGACGCGCATCAATGCGGTCAGTGCAGCCGGATCGCGAGAGCGAAGCAGGGAAGGCAATTCAGTCAGCTTGTCGGCAGGAATGGTCAGGACGACGTCGGGAACAATGGCCGGATCGCAAGCGTCGACGAGGCCGCCGGCGCGCAGGGTAAAACCGGTCTTGAATCCGCCTAGTGCAAATCGGACCGTTTTACCGGAATGCCGACTCAAGCGATCACGCGCCCAGTCTTCCCGCTGCAAGAGCTTGTTCAGGACGCGCGCTTGTACGGCGGAAGGTGCAAAAAAGGGAGGCAATGAAAACATGATCGGGCGTGCGCGGCTAAGCCGTATCCAATGAGCCTTATAGCAAGAGCTCAAGTTTAAACGGTTTTACGCGCGCACAACCCCCGCCGGCACGATCAGCTGGCGTATTCGACTGGAATCTGCTGAATGCCTGCCAGCAACCAGCCGGCATTATCTGCCTTGTAAAGATTCCAGACTTCTTCGAAGCGGAATGCCTCGGTTTCTTTGGCTTCGCGCAGCATGCCCGAATAACGCACGCTGGCCAGGTGACCACCCGATACGGCTTCGATACCCAAGAGCTCGGCATTCAGGAGCACGACTTCGGTGGCGTTTTTATCTTCGCGAGCGACGATTTCGGGCTTGACTTCTGCGATCAGGTCGTCGGTCATGTAGTCGCGCAACTTGTCGAGATCGCCGCTGTCCCATACCGCCTGGATCTCACGGAATTGAGTCTTGGCGGTAGCCAGGAAAGTTGAGGTGTCGAAGTCGCCGGGAATGAACCATTTTTCGTCCACCGGAGGAGCTGGGACTGCATCTACGGCACCCGCTGTTGCGCCCGTTGCCGCTGCCGGGGAAGCCTGCTGACGCCAGGTGTTTTGCGACTGCGTGCCGCTTTGGCGATTGTGAAGATTGGAGCCACCGGCCTGCTGCATGGCCGGACGGGCAGCGCCGCCGCGCAGCTTACGCACAATAAACATAACGCCAAAGACCAACAGGCCGATCAGCAACAGGCTGGACATCATTTCAAGAAATGCGCCCGACAGGCCAAGGCTGGAAAGCAGTGCCGCGATGCCCAGACCCGCAGCGATGCCGGCAATGGGACCCAGCCAGCGGGAAGCGCCGCTTTTGGCTGCCGTACCGGCTGCTGCTGCGCCGGCCGCCGTGCTAGCCGTGGTGCCGGCTGCCGGCGGTGTTACCGCCTGGCGCTGCTGCGTTATGTTGCTTGATTGGCGGCCAAAGCTTTTGCCACCGCCGAAGCGGCGCGCTTCGGCGTCAAAGGACACCGAAAGCATGGCGCCCGCCGAAACCACCAGCATGGCGACCGCTAGCAGCCGTGAAAAGCGTCGAGACATGTGTTGCTCCTGTAATGCAGTGTGCCTGCCGGCCCACTGCTGAATAAGTTCTCTTATGGGGATTCGACAGCAAGATCGAAATCTTACTGGAAGCTGAACATTAGCATAACGTATGACAGGCGGAAAGAAAAGAAGTTCATTCAGCCCGGGCCGCCCAGGGGGCTTAGTCCAGCTTGACGCCCTCGTGCAGGGCGACCAGCCCGGCGCTAAGGTTGAAGTAGCGCACCTGCGACAAGCCCGCTTCGGTCAGCATGTCGGCCAGTGTGGCCTGGTCCGGGTGCATGCGTATGGACTCGGCCAGATAACGGTAGCTTTCGTCGTCGCCGGCCACCTTCTTGCCCAGCCAAGGCAGGATATTGAAGGAATACCAGTCGTAAGCCGGAGCCAGCGGTTTGGCAATACGGGAAAATTCCAGCACCAGCAGCTTGCCGCCCGGCTTGAGCACGCGCCGCATTTCAGCCAGCGCGCGATCTTTATGCGTCATGTTGCGCAGGCCGAAAGCCACGCTGACGCGATCGAAGTAGGCATCGGGGAAGGGAAGCTTTTCGGCATCGCAAACCGCCGTGGGCACCAGCAACCCCTTATCGGTCAGGCGATCGCGCCCTACGCGCAGCATGGAGTCGTTGATGTCGGTAAGCCAGACTTCACCGCTGGCACCCGCTTTCTTGGCGAATGCGCGAGCCAGATCGCCCGTGCCGCCGGCGATATCCAACACCTTCATACCCGGGCGAACATTAGCCCGGCCTATGGTGAACGCCTTCCATACGCGATGCAGCCCGACGGACATCAGATCGTTCATGACGTCGTAACGATCGGCCACCGAATGAAAAACCTGGGCAACCTTGCCGGCTTTTTCTGCTTCGCGGACCGTCTTGTAGCCGAAATGCGTGCTGGATTCCGACGCAGATTGTGTCGAAGACGATTCGGAGGGGGTAGTACGGGTATTTTGCATGGTTCGTCAATCGTACAACATTCAGGCCATTCAGAACGCGGAAAGCGACGCGGCCGGCTAACATTCCGGCTTAAAAAAGTATCAATGCGCCGTTAATTCACGTTCCGGTCGCGATTTTCACAAACCTGAAATATTTAAGCCATATTATGGCAATGAACAACTCCGGCACATGCCGCCTATCGTCCAGACGACAGGCGGCGTGCGCCGGCCAGGCCAGCCCTGGAACGCCATTAACAACGCTTTACATTACTATCAGGCGCTATGAGCACGACCATACTCGTTGTAGAAGATGAGCCCGCCATCCAGGAACTTATTTCGGTGAACCTGTCGTTTGCCGGCCATAAGGTGCTTCGCGCCTTCGACGCCGAACAGGCTCAGACGCTGATACGCGCCGAACTGCCCGATCTTATCCTGCTGGACTGGATGCTGCCGGGCGCGTCCGGCATCACCCTGGCCAAGACCCTGCGCTCGGACGAACGCACTCGCAATGTGCCGGTCATTATGCTGACCGCAAAAGGCGCTGAGCATGACAAGATAGAAGGTCTGGAGGCCGGCGCCGACGACTACATCACCAAACCGTTTTCCCCCAAAGAACTCATTGCGCGCATCAAGGCAGTGCTGCGCAGGCGGGCTCCGCAGCTTACCGACGACATCATCCAGATCGGCACGCTGAAGCTGGACCCGGCCACCCACCGCGTGAACGGCAACGAAATAACGCTGACGGTGGGCCCGACGGA
>DATCYE010000256.1:0-3073 GCA_036570485.1 Pusillimonas sp.
CAGGACGAATGCCCAGATCAGGTAATAGATATGGCGACCCTTGCCCAGCGAAAAACCGAAGAATTCGATGGGCTCGATGCCCGCGATACCGTCGTACTGACCCAGAAAATCAAGGTTGCCGAATAGGTAGTACAAGGACAGGCACCACGCTATGGTGCCCAAGGGCAGGTAGTGCCCTGAAAGGCGCAAGGTGATGGCACCCAGCACGTAGGCCACTACAAAGGTAACGAGCAGGCCGATGGGCAGCGCCAGCCACGGCGACCAATCCACGGCAGTGGTCAGCCATGCCGTTGTGTAGGCGCCTATGCCAACGAAAGCGGCCTGCCCGAAGGACGTCAGGCCGCCTATGCCGGTCAGCAACACCAGGCCCAACACCACCAAACTTGCCAGGCCTATGTAATTAAGATGTGTAATCCAGAACTCGGGGGTGGCCGATATAAGCGGAAGAGCGGCCAGGATCAGCACGACGACGGCAAGCAATAAACGATTCATCTGTTTACTCCTCGTCGTCGGCATGCGACACGCCGAACGAACGCCACAACAACACGGGAATGATCAAGGTGAACACAATGACCTCTTTGTACGCACTGGCCCAGAACGATGAGAACGCTTCGAGTATGCCTACGAACAAGGCGCCGCCTGCTGCGACGGGATAGCTGATGAGTCCGCCGAAGATCGCGGCCACGAAGCCTTTCAGGCCGATCAGGAAGCCGGTGTCGTAGTAAACAGTGGTAACGGGCGCGATAAGCATGCCCGACAAGGCGCCGATGGCCGCTGCCAGCGTGAAGGTCAGACTACCCGACATATTGGTACTGATGCCCACCAGCCTTGCGCCACGGCGGTTGACGGCGGTGGCGCGCAGAGCGCGGCCATACAAGGTTTTACCGAAAAAGACCCAAAGCCCCACGATGAGCGCTGCGCAAGTGCCCAGCACGAAAAAGGTTTGCGCCGACCAACTCACCGCGCCCATTTGCACTTCGCCTTCCATGAAGGGCGGTGTGCGCCAGCCCTCGGCGCCGAAGAACACCAAGGCCAGCCCCGTAAGCGCAAAGTGGACAGCCACCGATATGATGAGCAGGACCAGTACGCTGGCTTCAGCCACCGGCTGGTACACCAAACGGTAAAGCATGGGCCCCAACGGCACGACCAGAGCCATGGAAAACAGGACGTTGACCCATAGCGCAGTATCTTTGCTGACGATAAAAGGCGCCAACAGATAGAGCGCGATAGGCAACAGCAGAGACCAGGAAAAGGTTTTGGCCATGCCCTTCCAGTTACCGCTGCGCAGGGCCGCCAGGACCTCTACGGCGAAGACCAGAGCGCCAATAATAAGCAGCAAGTTGACGGTGCCCGGAATACGCCCGTTCACCATGAACGCCAGTGTCAGCGCGCCGAAAGCGACGAACTCGCCTTGCGGGATAAAGATGACGCGGGTAACCACAAAAACAAGCACCAGCGCCAGGCCCAATAGCGCATAAATGGCGCCATTCATGACGCCGTCCTGCAGCAGTATGAGTACTATTGTTGTATCCATTTCCCAAAAGCCAAGAAGTCGGGGCGCAAGAAACGCCTTGCGCCCCTACAACGAATCGACATGCAAAACGTGCCGACGCTGCAACGGGCAGGCGGCGGCACGCAACACGGCATTACAGATCAGGCTGGTATGTCCATTTACCGTCGACTACCTTGACGATGACGCGCGCGCGCTTGTCAAAGCCGGCGTGATCGGTGGCGGACATGGAGAACACCCCTTGCGATGCCGGCAGGTCTTTGATTTGCTCGATGGCATCGCGCATGGCCTTGCGGAATTCAGCCGTGCCTGGCTTTGCACCTGTTTTCAATGCATGCGGAATCGCCGTGGAAACCAGCAGGCCGGCATCCCACATATGGCCGCCGAACGTGTTGATGGTGCCTGCACCATATTTGGCTTCATACTTGTCTTTATATACAAGTGCGCTTTTCTTGACCGGATTGCTGTCGGGCAACTGATCGGCTACCAACAATGGGCCTGCAGGCAGGATCATGTCGTTGCAGTCTTTGCCGCATACGCGCAATACGTCGTTGTTGGCCGCACCGTGCGTCTGGTACATGATGCCCTTATAGCCACGGCTTTTAAGCTCGCGCTGCGGCAAAGCCACCGGCGTTCCGGAACCGGCCACCAGAATGCCGTCCGGCTTGGCGGCGACCAGCTTCAGGGCCTGACCCGTTACGCTGGTATCGGTACGGCCATAGCGCTCGACGGCAACCATTTTGATGCCCTTGGCCTTGGCGGCCTCGGTCATGACGTTCAGCCAGCCTTCGCCGTAGGCGTCGGAATAGCCGATGAAACCCAGGGTTTTGACGCCCTGCTTTTCCATTGCGTCGGCCAATGCGCCTGCCATCAACTGGTCGTTCTGGGGCGTTTTGAATACCCACTGACGGGCGCCTTCCACGGGCTCGACGATTTTGGCGTTGGCTGCCACGCTGATCATAGGCGTCTTGGTTTCGCCCGCTACGTCGACCATGGCCAGCGAACCGGGCGTCACCGACGTTCCGATCACGATATCGACGTTATCGTCGGTAATCAGCTTGCGCATGTTCTTGACGGCAACCGTAGTATCGGTACCATCGTCCAAAACGATGTATTCGATTTTCTGGCCCGCCACTTCGGTGGGCAGCAGAGCAACGGTATTGCGCTCGGGAATACCCAGCGATGCGGCCGGCCCGGTGCTGGCGACTGTAATGCCGACCTTGATTTGCGCCGAAGCCATCAAAGGCACCGACAGGGCGATGGCGCCGGCCAATACGGAAAGCCGAACTGACTGATTAATATTCATTGCTTGTCTCCATGGTGGACATGATATCTGCCGTCCCAAGAAGCGGCAGACCCTAAAGTTATACAAAAAACAGCCCATTATCGAAATAAACGTATCACTTTTAATCGGCAAAAGACATGAATGCGTGCTTGCGATAAGTTTACGGTTCCAGGGAACTTTGCGATTTTGACGGGTGACGGGTGATTATGGACAAAAAAAGATACAAAGTCTTTTAGGGGATTCCCTGCATAGACCAGCTTAAAAATGATTACAGAAGT
>DATCYE010000257.1:0-3173 GCA_036570485.1 Pusillimonas sp.
ACACGCACCGCGTCGGATATTTTCCCCAATACTTCGCGGCGATTGCCGCGCGCCGACATCATGGCTTTGTGCAGCACTTGGTAGCGATTGGGGTAAATAGCCTGGAAGCAAAGATCCTGAAGTTCGCGAAATAACGCGTTCAGGCCCAGACGATGCGCGATGGGCGTATAGATATCCAGCGTTTCGCGTGCTATACGGCGCCGCTTTTCGGGGCCGACCGCGCCCAGCGTGCGCATATTGTGCAGGCGGTCGGCCAGCTTGATGAGAATGACGCGCACATCGCGTGCCATGGCCAGCAGCATCTTGCGAAAGCTTTCGGCTTGTTGCTCGGCCTTGGTGGCGAATTCCAGCCTGTCTAATTTGGATAGCCCATCGACGATCTCGGAGACGTCGGTGCCGAATTTCTCGGCCAGTTCCTGCTTGCTTACCCCCTGGTCTTCAATGACATCGTGCAGCAGCGCGGCCATGAGCGAGTCGGCGTCCAGCTTCCAGCCGGCGCAGATTTCGGTAACGGTGATGGGGTGGGATATATAAGGTTCGCCGCTGGCCCGGAACTGCCCCAGATGGGCTTGGTCGGCAAAGCGGTAGGCTTCCTTGATGCGCTCGACGTCTTTGGGGCTTAGATAAAGACCAATGATCTTGGTGAGCTGCGCCAGCGAAGCAATGGTGTTGGGCGGCGTGTCGGCGCTGGAAATCAGGGCTGGCGTTTTAGGTGCTTTGCGTCTGCGCAGCCTGGGGCCCTTCTTGAGAACCGCCAAAAGGCCGGAAGATGCGCCGCGAAGGCCTGAAAACGCCATGAGCCGCCCCGGGAAATCAGGTTGGAACTTTGCGCAGCATTTCCAGGCCGGTCATACCGGCGGCAATTTCGCGTAAGGCGGTTACGGTGGGTTTGTCTTTGCTGTCCAGGCGAGGCTCGTGGCCTTGCGCCAACTCGCGAGCACGGTAGGTGGCTGCCAGGGTCAGGTTAAAGCGGTTGGGAATTTTTTCCAGGCAATCTTCAACGGTAATGCGGGCCATTTTTAACCTATAGATTTGGGGTTGGACATGTCAGGCAACAGTTTTGCTGATACCTAATTGAGTAAAGAGCTCGGTATTGCGCGCCGCCTGGGTGCCGTAACGCAAGCGGGTGGCAGCCAAAATTTGGCCCAATTGCAGCAATGCAGTGCTAAATTCTTGATTAATAATAACATATTGGCACTCCGAAGCATGCGACATTTCGCCGCCGGCGGCCAGTAGTCGGCGCGAAATTACCTGCGGAGCATCTTGGCCGCGCTGGGTCAGCCGGGTTTCGAGCGCTTCGATCGAGGGCGGCAAAATAAATATGCCTATGGCTTGCGGATAATGCTCGCGCACCTGTCGGGCGCCTTGCCAGTCGATTTCCAGCAATACGTCTTTGCCTTGCTGCAAGGCTTCGTCGATGCGGTCGCGCGGCGTGCCGTAGTAATTGCCATGGACTTCAGCCCATTCCAGCAAGGCGTTTTGCTCGCGTAGCGAATTGAACTGCTCGTGGCTGATGAAGCGGTAATGCTTGTGGTTTTCTTCGCCCGGGCGCGGTGCACGCGTGGTGCATGAAATAGACAGAACCACAGTAGGGTCGTTGGCCAGCAGCGCATTCACCAGACTGGATTTACCCGCGCCGCTAGGCGCCACGACCATGAAAATATTGCCAGAGTATGACGACATGATTATTAAATACTAGCAAAAGAGAGTGGCAAGAATAGCAAATTCCCACCGTTTCATGCTGAAACGTGGAATCACACGCGCAAAAAATCAGTGTCAGTTCAGATGAGCGGGCGCAACGGGGTCGAGATCCGGGTCTTGCCCCAGCTCGTCCAGGGTGGCCCTGAACGTGGCGTCGTCCGCGCACAGGAAAACTGCGGCGTCGCCCAGATTCATGTTGAAGGCGATATCTTGTATCTGTTCGCGCGCCTGGCCCGGATGGGATATTGCCGCCACATGCACGTCGCCGTCCTGTTCGAATTGTTCCTTGGGCACGAAATCGGCAACCCGCTCGATATCGGGTTCGCTGATCACGATGTAGGCGCGAAACTGCAACTCTTCAATGGCGACATCCAGGATCGCGCCGTGCTTCAGTGTTTCAACAATGCGGCTTAGTGGGTTCATGCTCATGGAAGGCGGGCAGCTTGGCGGTTTTAAACGAAAAGGTGGTGATGTTGGCGGGCGGGAAATTGGCCCAGACGATTTTCGAGCTGGTTTGTTGCGCCTGCACGTAGCGGCGCCACTTGGGTCGACGCAAATTGTACGTGAATTGAACGGCCACGCCATCGTCGTGCAACAGTTGCCGCCATTGCTGCAGTATGGATTGCGTCATGGGATCGGGTAGCGAGCACAAGGGCAGGCTGGACACAATGGCGTGAACCTTGCTGCCTTGAGGCAGCAAAAGCCCCAGGTCGGCCGCGTTGCCCTGTATTACGTTGACACGCGGGAAGCGTTTGCGCAAGCGCTGCACGAAAGGATTGGAAAACTCGACCACCACCAGGCGCTCGGGAGACACACCGTGATTCAGAAGCGCTTGTGTGATGACGCCGGTGCCGCCGCCAAGTTCGATAATAAGACCGCTGTCATTGTGAGGAACCTGCCTAGCCATATGGCGTGCCAAATAGCGAGAGCTTGGGCAGACGGCACCTATGATGCCCGGTTTGGCGCACAGCTCTTGCAAAAACAAGCCCGGTGCCAAGTTTTTAAGGTAGTCGGACACCCGCCCGACCTGCCCAAGCCTGAAAACCCGATGCAACATACGACTCCATCCTGTTCAAGTTTGCGCTACGTTAACAGCAGAATCAGCACAGCGAATGTCGAAATGTAAGGCAGAAGTATATCGTTTCCACTTTAAAAAAGATGCAGCTTATTTGCTGAAATCCAGAGTTGCGATAACGGGTGCGTGATCGGAGGGTTGTTCGTTGGCGCGCGGGCCTTTGTCGACCACGCAGCCGCTGCAATAGGGCAGCAAAGCGTCGGACAGCAGAGCATGGTCGATACGCAGTCCCGCATTGCGGCGGAAGGCAAAGCGGCGATAGTCCCACCACGTAAAGGTTTTCTCGGCTTGCTCGAATTCCCGGAAGGCATCGGTCAGCCCAAGGTCGAGCAAGGCTGAAAAGGCCGCGCGCTCGGGTTCGGAGACCAGCACGTCGCCTACCCATTTGGCCGGATCG
>DATCYE010000258.1:0-1680 GCA_036570485.1 Pusillimonas sp.
ATTCCGTGTAATCGGGCGGGGAGTCATGGCTTGCCATGACCGCATGCGCTTAGCCTGGCTGGGGCACAGGCATGCGGACCGGGGCAAGAACCAGGACACCCGGCACGTCCTGAAGCACAAACCCAAGCCCCGCTGGCAACAAGCAGCAGAAAAATAGCAAAACTACATAAAAAAACAACCATATCAAAAAATACAGCTCAACATGAAACTCAATCCGGACAAGCTAGAATTAGCCGGAATCTATCATTTAAAGTAGCAATAAAAAAGGAATCGACTCAGCCAATAGATACGCGCCAGAACAGCGGAATTGCCTAACATATGTAGTTAAACTACAATATCAGGCAATCAGTCACCTCACCGGAGACCCAATCCATCATGGCATTGCACAGCGTCGTCCACACCGTTACCGAACGGATTATTTCCCGCAGCCGCACAACCAGGGGCGCATACCTGGCTCGTTCGCGCGCCGCCTATGGCAAGAAGGTCGAACGCAGCCACTTGGGCTGCACCAATCTTGCGCATGCCTTCGCCGCCATGCCCAACGCCGAAAAGCAGCGGCTGAAAGAAGCCTCCCGCCCCAACCTGGCCATCGTTTCCTCGTACAACGACATGCTCTCGGCCCATCAGCCGCTAGCCACCTACCCCGCGATCATCAAGCAAGCCGCTTTCGCCGTGGGCGCCACCGCGCAATTCGCCGGGGGCGTGCCCGCCATGTGCGACGGCGTCACACAAGGCCAGACCGGCATGGAGCTCAGCCTGTTCTCGCGCGACGTCATTGCCATGGCCACCGCCATTGCTCTCAGCCACCAAATGTTCGATGCCGGCGTATACCTGGGCGTCTGCGACAAAATCGTTCCCGGCCTGCTGATTGGCGCTTTAAGCTTCGGTCACCTGCCCGCCGTCTTCGTTCCCGCCGGTCCCATGAGTACAGGCATATCGAACAGCGACAAAGCCCATACGCGCCAGTTATTCGCGCAAGGCAAAATTGGCCGTGAAGAACTGCTGGAATCCGAATCGCAGTCCTACCATGGGCCAGGCACCTGCACCTTTTACGGTACCGCCAATTCCAACCAGATGCTTATGGAAATCATGGGCCTGCATTTGCCGGGCAGCGCTTTCATTCCACCCAACACCGCCCTGCGCGAAGCGCTTACACGCGCCGCCGCGCAACGCGCCTTGCGCCTCAGCGCGCAAGGCGATGACTTCACGCCACTGGCCGAAGTCATCCGCGAAAAAACCATCGTCAACGGCATCGTCGGCCTGTTGGCCACCGGCGGCTCCACCAACCACACCCTGCATCTGGTGGCCATCGCCCGGGCGGCGGGCATCGCCATCAACTGGGACGACTTCTCCGAGCTGTCGGCGGCAGTGCCGTTGCTGGCGCGCGTCTATCCCAACGGCGGCGCCGACGTAAATCATTTTCATGCTGCCGGCGGCATCGGCCTGGTCATTGCGGAACTGCTCAAGGCCGGCCTGCTGCACGACGACGTCAAGACCGTGGCGGGCAATGGCCTGGCGCACTACACTCAAGAGCCTTATCTGGACGAGGGCAAACTGGCCTGGCGGCCTGTAACCCCCGTTACCCTGGATGCGCAGGTCGTGCGACCAGCCAGCGATCCCTTCAGCCCCGATGGCGGCCTGAAGCTGCTACACGGCAATCTGGGCCGCGCCGTCATCAAG
>DATCYE010000259.1:0-4290 GCA_036570485.1 Pusillimonas sp.
CCAGGGGCGTGGCTCTGCGGCCAACTCCGCCGTCTGTTATTGCCTGGGCATCACCGAAGTCGATCCTGAAAACGGCAACGCCCTGTTCGCCCGCTTCATCAGCCAGGCTCGCAAGGAACCGCCCGATATCGACGTGGACTTCGAACACCAGCGCCGCGAAGAAATCATTCAATACATCTACCAAAAGTACGGCAGGCACCGGGCGGCATTGACGGCTGTGGTCAGCTGTTATCGAACGCGCAGCGTCCTGCGCGACACGGGCAAGGCGCTGGGCCTGGACCTGGACCTGGTCGACCGGGTCGCCAAGTCTTTCCACTACTGGGACGGCAAGCAAGGCCTGCTGGAAAAAATAGCCGAGCATGGCCTGAACGGCGATTCACACATTGCTCGGTTGTGGGCAAGTCTGGCACAGGAATTAATGGGTTTTCCACGGCATTTGTCGCAACACCCGGGCGGCTTCGTGATCGCGCGCGACAAGCTGTGCCGGCTGGTGCCTATCGAAAATGCCGCCATGCCCGAGCGCAGCATTGTTCAGTGGGACAAGGACGACCTGGATGCAATGGGTCTGCTTAAAGTCGATGTGCTGGCGCTGGGCATGCTCTCGGCACTGCATCGCTGCCTGGACCTGGCCAGCCAGCGGCGCGGCAAGCCCCTGATCATGCAAGACATAAAAGACAACGACGAACCCACCTACCAAATGATCCGGCAAGCCGACACGATAGGTGTATTTCAGATCGAATCGCGTGCGCAAATGAGCATGCTGCCTCGCCTGAAACCGGCCGCCTTCTACGATCTGGTGATCCAGGTTGCCATTGTGCGGCCCGGCCCCATACAGGGCGGCATGGTTCATCCCTATCTGCGGCGCAGGCAGCATCTGGAAGAGATAGAAGCCCCGACGCCCGCCATAGAAAAAGTGCTGGCGCGCACCTTGGGCGTTCCCATCTTCCAGGAACAAGCCATGCAGATCGCCATGGTGGCCGCCGACTTTACCGCCGACGAAGCCGATCAGTTGCGGCGCTCGATGGCGGCCTGGAAGCGCAAGGGCGGCGTCGAACATTTCCGCCATAGGCTGATAGCCGGAATGATAAAACACGGCTGCCCGGAAGACTTCGCCTTGCGCATCTTCCAGCAACTGGAAGGCTTTGGGGAATACGGCTTTCCCGAGAGCCATGCTGCCAGCTTCGCCAAACTGGCCTATGTCAGCGCCTGGCTGAAACGTCACGAACCCGAAGCCTTTTTGGCCGCGCTGCTCAATTCGCAGCCTATGGGGTTTTATTCGCCTAACCAACTGGTGCAAGATGCCAGGCGCCATCATGTCAATGTTCTGCCCGCGGATATCGAAGCCAGCGGCTGGGACGCCCGCCTGGAGCCCGACGGCGAGCGCCCGGCCGTGCGCCTGGGTCTGAACTTGGTCAAAGGCTTGTCCCGGCAAGCCGCGGAACGCATTGAGGCGGCCCGGCGGCAACAGCCCTTTTGTTCAGAGCAAGATTTGGCCGCCCGCGCCGACCTGAACCGTCACGAAATGGATGCCTTGGCCGCCGCCAATGTTCTGCAAGCGTTAAGCGGTCATCGCCGCCTGGCCCGCTGGCAAGCCGCCAAGCTGCCGCTCAAGGGCCTGCTGCGCGATGCCCCCATCAACGACACCATCCAGCCTATGCTGCTTGCTCCTACCGAAGGACAAGACATAACAGCCGACTATCGCTCGCTGGGGCTGACTCTGGGGCGACACCCCGTCGCTTTGCTGCGCCCTGCCCTGCAAGCCCGACGCTTCGTTGCGGCGGCAACCCTGAGCGGTGACTACCCCGACCGACGCCTGGCCCGGGCCTGCGGCATAGTGACCGGGCGTCAACGCCCCCAGACCGCCAAAGGAACAGTATTCGTCACACTGGAAGACGAAACAGGCCACGTCAACGTCATCGTCCATGCCGAACTGGCCCAGCGCCAACGCGCGGCACTGGTGCAATCCAGCCTGATGGGCGTCTACGGCATCTGGCAGCGCCATCAAGGCATCAGCCATCTGGTGGCCAGCAGGCTGGTCGACTTGAGCGAGTTATTGGGAGCTCTGCCCACCCGCAGCCGGAACTTCCATTAAAATAAAGGACACTCTGAACAGGCCTAGCGGCAATCAGGCGGATGCCTGCGGCGCGACGATTTGTTCAGCGCTTTCTAAATGCTTTGATCAGGATGCAATTATGGGCAACACGTTAAAACAGCAATTGGCCGACGCCGTAAAAGCCGCAATGCGCGCCAAGGATTCTGCCCGTTTGGGTACCTTGCGCTTCCTGCAAGCTGCGATCAAGCAAAAAGAAGTCGACGAGCGCCGCGACCTTAACGATGCCGAGATCACGGCCATTATCGAAAAACAGGTCAAGCAGCGCCGCGAATCCATTGCCGCCTTCGAGCAGGCCGGGCGCACGGAAACGGCCGAACAAGAAAAAGCCGAAGTGTCCGTCTTGCAGGAATTCCTGCCCCAGCAGGCCAAACCCGAAGAAATCGACGCCGCCATCGATGCCGCCATTGCCGATGTAAATGGCCAGGGCGTGACCGGCGCACCGGCCATGGGCAAAGTCATGGCGATACTCAAAGCGGCGTTAGCCGGCCGCGCCGACATGTCGGCCGTGTCCGCTCAGGTAAAAACGCGCTTGATGTAAGACAAACGAAGCCGACAAAGTACACGCTTGATTTAAGCTTAACGATAAGCCACGCAAACCGAAGTATCCATCAAGATGGATTGGCGCATGGCGTTCAGTGCTCCGACGTCCCAGGGCGAATGCCCCCACACAGTATGGGTCACCTGGGTATGTTTGTCATCAATGGCTTTGATGTCGGTGCGCGCGACCTCCAGCCCGCCCAAGGGGCCACGTACCGCGACGCTACCCGTTTGCATGGCCGGATCGACCTGAGCATAAACATCGTATTGCTTTTTGCCGCGCAAGCATTCATCGGCCTGGTTCTGAGCCCGAAGATACACCGTTTGATAACTGCGAGGAACCGTATAGGACAGGCTGGGAAAGTCACCGCCGGACTGGATCCCGTTGATGCAGCCCGATAACAGCATCCCCGCCCCTATACCGATTAATTGCGCTTTCACCATGCCTCCGTGGATCGGCCCGCTTCAACTGGAAAGTTATCACGTCGCAAGCGGCAATAGTGATTTTTTCTGTGTCAGGCGCAGGTTTCTTTCTGTGGCAACCCCGTGCCGGACAAAGATGGGTAGTCAATATACCCCTGGGCACCGGCGCTGTAAAAGGTGTTGGGATCCCAGTCGTTAAGCGGCGCACCGGCTTTCAGCCGCGCAACCAGATCGGGATTGGCAATGAAAGCCTTACCGAATGCAACCGCATCGGCCTGGCCTGCCGCCACCATGTCATGCGCCGTGGCGATATCGTAGTTTTCATTGACGATCACCGGGCCGCCGAACTGACTCCGTATCTGCGCCGTCAGGCTGTCCTCGCCCAAGGCTTCCCGAGTAAAGATGAAGGCAATGCGACGCTGACCCAAGGCCCGAGCCACATAGGAAAACAGTTCTTGCGGGTTGGAGTCCGACATGGAATGCGCGTCGCCACGCGGCGACAGATGCACCCCCACACGGTCTGCGCCCCATACGCCAATGCAAGCGTCGACCACCTCCAGCAGCAGGCGCGTCCTGTTTTCAATGGAGCCGCCGTACTCATCGTGCCGCTTGTTTACGCCGTCTTGAAGGAACTGATCGATCAGGTAACCGTTGGCCGCATGCACTTCGACGCCGTCGAAACCGGCCTCGCGGGCGTTCTGCGCGGCTCGGGCAAAATCGTTCACGATGCCCGGAATTTCCTCGATATGCAGAGCGCGCGGCACCACGTAAGGCCGCTTCGGGCGCAACAGACTGACACTGCCCTGGCAGGCGACGGCACTGGGCGCAACGGGAATTTCGCCATTAAGGAATTCGGGATCGGAAACTCGCCCCACATGCCATAGCTGCAGAAAAATCTTCCCGCCCTTGCCATGCACCGCCTGAGTGACTTTTTTCCAGCCTTCGACCTGGGCGCTGCTCCAGATGCCGGGTGTGCTGGGATACCCCACGCCCTGAGGCGATATCGAGGTTGCCTCCGACAGGATCAGGCCCGCCGTTGCGCGCTGGCAATAATAGCTGCGCATCAAATCATTGGGAACTCTGCCTTCGGATGCGCGATTCCGTGTCAGCGGAGCCATTACAATACGATTGCTTAGTGCCACAGCCCCAAGTTTAATGGGGTCGAACAAGCTGGTCATTATCAATACTGCCACTCAAAACCAAGGTTAACCCTAGTG
>DATCYE010000260.1:0-4872 GCA_036570485.1 Pusillimonas sp.
AAATGGTGCAGCAGGGCGCCGATCCTGTTCCCGGCAGTTCCGAACAGTTCCGCGACTTCGTCAAAGAAGAGCACGACCGCTGGAAGCACGTGCTGATCGACGCGGGCGTGGTTAAACCCTGAGCGGCTCCGCAGTAATCAACAGTTAGCAGGCAGGTGAAGCGCCCCATGCAGCATGTCAATATTCTTGTCTCGGCCCAGGCCGCCGATTCCCTGCAATCGGGCCTGGCGGCGCTACCCGACAGTCAACGCTATCGCTTGACTGTGTTCGAGCACGCCGACGAGCAAGCGCTGGTGCAAGTTGATGCCGCCCTGGTCAGTCGCGACATCACGGGCGCTTCCACCAAGCATGTGCTGGACGATTTCACAGCGCGCTATTACGACGCGCTGCGCAGCGCGTCCGGCCTGAAATGGGTACATATCCATTCGGCCGGCCTGGATCGTCCGATTTTCGGAGAGTTGCAGGCGCGCGGCGTCGAGGTGACGCCTTCGTCGGGTGTCAATGCCCAATCCGTGGCCCATACAGCCGTGGCTGGCGTGCTGGCACTGAATCGGCACTTTCCGCAAATCATGCGCCAGCAGGCGCAGCGTCGATGGCGTACTCTGGCATCGTCAGCGTCGCTGCCTTCCGACCTGGCTGGGCAAACAGCCGTCATCGTAGGCTGGGGATCCATAGGGCGCTTGATCGGCGAATTTCTTATGGCCCTGGGTATGCAGATTATCGTTGTCAGGCATAATCCCGAGCCCGTGCCCCAGGCACTGGCAACAGTAGCTTATGGCGATTTGGCCACTGTGCTGGCTCAGGCGCAATGGCTGGTTTTGGCTTGCCCCCTGACTGACGTTACGAAACGGTTGATCGATCAAAACATGCTGGCGGCACTGCCGCCCGGCGCCAGCGTGGTGAATGTCAGTCGAGGGGAAGTCGTGGCAGAGCAAGCCTTGATCGCCGCGCTTCAATCCAATCATCTTGCCGGTGCATTCCTGGACGTATTCGAACATGAACCCTTACCGGCGGACTCTCCGCTTTGGGATATGGAGAACGTCATTGCCTCGCCGCACTCCGCCGGCCACGCGGCGGGCAACTATCAGCGCGTGCTCAATATGTTCCTGGATAAGTTAAAAAAGCGCTACTCGTCTTAAGTTTATGGCCCGCCAGGCAGGCATGCCGCTTTCCTCTATAGCCCTAGAGCAATCATGGCTTTTTGCCGTAAGTGACTATATACTTTCTCGCATACAGAGGTGGTTCAGGCTGCCTCCAGTTATTGAAAGTAAGAGTTTTCACACATCTGGAGAGCGTCATGGTCAACATGAGTCGGCGTCAATTCTTCAAGGTGACAGGTACCACATTGGCAAGTTCCAGCTTGACGTTGTTGGGGGCAGCCCCCGCTCCGGCCATGGCGGAAGTGCGTCAATACAAGCTGGCGCGCATGACTGAAACGCGCAATACCTGTCCTTACTGTTCTGTAGCCTGTGGCGTACTTATGTACGGTCTGGGCGATGGCGCAAAAAACGCCCATGCGCGCATCATGCACATCGAAGGCGATCCCGACCACCCGGTGAACCGGGGCACGCTCTGTCCCAAGGGCGCGGGGCTTACCGACTTCATCAATAGCCCCAATCGCCTCAAGTATCCCGAATACCGCGCTCCT
Organism: Pusillimonas sp.; assembly: GCA_036570485.1. Lineage (GTDB taxonomy): Bacteria > Pseudomonadota > Gammaproteobacteria > Burkholderiales > Burkholderiaceae_B. The sequence continues at coordinate 1,649 of DATCYE010000260.1, forward strand.
GGTTCCGACAAATGGCAGCGCATCTCGTGGGACGACGCGCTCGACCGCATCTCGCGCTTGCTGAAAGACGATCGCGATGCCAATTTCATCGAAAAAAACGACGATGGCAAGACGGTCAATCGCTGGCTGACCACAGGTATGTTGGCCGCATCGGCCAGCTCCAACGAAGTGGCCTACATCACACATAAGGTATTCCGTAGTTTCGGCGCGCTGGCGTTCGATAACCAAGCCCGTGTCTGACATGGCCCGACGGTGGCAGGTCTTGCCCCGACGTTTGGCCGTGGAGCGATGACGAACCATTGGGTCGACATCAAGAACGCGGACGTAGTACTGATCATGGGCGGCAATGCCGCCGAGGCCCACCCCTGTGGGTTCAAATGGGTTACCGAAGCCAAGGCGCACAACAAGGCCAAGCTGGTCGTTGTAGACCCTCGCTTCACACGCTCAGCATCGGTGGCGGATTTCTACGCGCCCATCCGAACCGGAACCGACATCATTTTCCTGGGCGGCGTTATTCGTTACCTTCTGGAAAACGACAAGATCCAGCACGAGTACGTACGAAACTACACCGATCTTCCCTTCATTGTGCGCGAAGACTTCAACTTCGAAGACGGCTTGTATTCGGGCTACAACGAAAAGACCCGTAAGTACGATCAGTCCAGTTGGGATTACGAGCTTGGCGACGATGGCTATGCTAAGGTCGACCCCACGCTGCAGCATCCGCGTTCGGTGTATCAACTGCTCAAGAAGCATTACGAGCGCTATACGCCCGAAATGGTGGCGCGTGTATGCGGCACACCAGAAGATAAATTCCTGAAGGTCTGCGAAATGCTGGCCTCGACGGCAGCCAAAGATCGCGCGGGCACGATACTGTACGCACTGGGCTGGACGCAGCATTCCATCGGCGCACAAATCATTCGCACTGGCGCTATGGTGCAACTGCTGCTGGGTAATATCGGCATACCGGGCGGCGGCATGAATGCATTGCGCGGCCACTCCAATATTCAGGGTTTGACCGACCTGGGCTTAATGTCCAATCTGTTGCCGGGCTACCTGACTTTGCCGTCCGATGGCGAACAGTCGTATGAAGACTACATAAAACGCCGCACGCAGCTTCCCCTGCGGCCCAACCAGCTTAGCTACTGGCGCAACTACAGCAAATTCCACGTCAGCCTGATGAAGGCGTGGTGGGGCGATGCCGCAAGGCCCGATAACAACTGGGCTTTCGATTACCTGCCCAAAATGGACAAATCCTACGACATGCTGCAGGTGTACGAGCTTATGCACCAGGGCAAGATGTCGGGGTATATCTGTCAGGGCTTTAATCCGTTGGCGGCCGCACCCTACAAACGCAAGATGCTCGAGTCTTTTTCGAAGCTCAAGTTTCTCATCATCATGGATCCGCTGGTTACCGAAACCTCTGAATTCTGGCGTAACGTCGGCGAATACAACGATGTCGACTCCAGCAGTATCCAGACCGAAGTCTTCCGCCTGCCCACTACCTGTTTCGCCGAAGAAGAGGGTACGTTGGTCAATTCCGGCAGATGGTTGCAGTGGCACTGGAAGGGGGCCGAGCCACCGGGTGAGGGCAAGAGTGACATCGAAATCATGGCGCGCATCTATCAGCGCGTATTGGGGCTGTACAAGAAAGAGGGCGGCAAGTTCCCCGACCCCATCGTCAATCTTGACTGGCCCTACGCCACGCCCAACAACCCCAGTGCGCACGATCTGGCCAAAGAAATCAATGGCCGGGCCATCGCCGATTTGCGCAGTCCGGCCGACCCCACCAAGGTGGGGCGCAAGGCGGGCGAACAGTTGTCCGGTTTTGGCGAGCTACGCGACGATGGCTCGACCATCAGCGGTTGCTGGCTGTACACCGGAAGCTGGACTTCGGACGGCAACCAGATGGCTCGCCGCGACAACAGCGATCCCACCGGCATCGGCCAGACGCTGAACTGGGCGTGGGCCTGGCCGGCCAACCGGCGCATTATGTACAACCGTGCATCGTGTGATCTGTCCGGCCAGCCTTTCGATCCGCGCCGCGGCCTTATACGCTGGAACGGCAAGTCCTGGGAGGGCGCCGACGTACCCGACTACAAGCTCGACGAAAATCCGGCGGGCGGCATGGGTCCCTTCATCATGAATCCTGAAGGCGTAGCCAGGTTCTTTGCCCGCAAGGGGATGGCCGAAGGGCCTTTCCCGGTTCACTACGAGCCGTTTGAAACGCCGGTAGGCTATAACCCCTTGTATCCCGATAACAAGCTGGCAATCAACAACCCAGCTGCGCGTATCTTCGATCAAGACTTGGCGTCTATGGGCAAGGTGGCCGATTTCCCTTACGTCGGTACCACCTATCGCCTGACCGAGCACTTCCACTACTGGACCAAGCATGTCAAGCTCAATGCCATTTTGCAACCCGAGCAATTCGTCGAAATCGGCGAGGCGCTGGCTAACGAGCTGGGCATTGCAAATGGCGAACAGGTCAAGGTGTCGTCCAACCGCGGCTACATCAAGGCAGTGGCAGTTGTCACCAAACGCATCAAGGCGCTAACGGTAGAAGGTAAAACAGTGCACCAGGTCGGCATTCCCCTGCACTGGGGGTTTGTTGGGCTGGCCAAGCCAGGCTTCCTGGCTAACACCTTGACCCCACCGGTGGGCGACGGCAATTCTTATACGCCCGAGTCCAAGTCCTTCCTGGTCAAGGTCGAGAAAGTAGGAGCGTAAGCCATGGCACTGCAATCACTGGATATCAAACGGCGCTCCGCCACCACCACGCCGCCTCCGACTGCCCGTCAGGAAGTCATTGGCGGTGGCGTCGCCAAGCTTATCGACACCACCAAGTGCATAGGCTGCAAGGCCTGCCAGGTGGCCTGTATGGAATGGAACGATCTGCGCGACGAAATCGGCAGCAACGTCGGGGTGTACGACAATCCCGCCGACCTGACCGACCAGTCCTGGACAATCATGCGGTTCGCCGAATACGAAAACACGGCGGGCGATCTGGAATGGCTGATTCGTAAAGACGGTTGCATGCACTGCGAAGACCCGGGCTGCCTTAAGGCTTGTCCGGCGCCGGGCGCCATCGTTCAGTACAACAACGGCATTGTCGATTTTCACGAAGAAAACTGCATAGGCTGCGGTTATTGCATTACCGGCTGCCCCTTCGATGTTCCGCGTATTTCCAAGAAAGACAACAAGGCATATAAGTGCACCTTGTGTTCCGA
>DATCYE010000261.1:0-9393 GCA_036570485.1 Pusillimonas sp.
ATAGACCGAACGACCTTTTTTCAGGTATTCGCCGGCGATTTCAGCCAGACGGTTGTAGAACACCACACGGTGCCATTCGGTTTCTTCGCGCTTTTCGCCCGAGGCCTTGTCTTTCCATTGCGAGGTCGTGGCAATGGATACGTTACAAATAGCGGCGCCGTCGGGGCTGTAGCGCACTTCGGGGTCTCGTCCGAGGTTGCCGACGAGAATGACTTTGTTGACTGAGGCCATGACAATACCCTTAACTTTAAAATTTCACATTGACGTCATTATCGACGATTCCAGGCCCGCATGCCATATCAAGCAGTATTAACACCAGGGCACGAAATCATCCGGTCATGACTGCGTCTTGAATCCGCGTGCGGTCAGAAACCACACGAATGCCAGGGCGGCTGACACCAAAAACACCGCTGACGAACGATTCAGCGACGCCAGCAGTCCGCCAATGGCACCTCCCATGAATACGCCCAGGGATTGCGCCGTATTGTAGAAGCCCAGCGCCAGCCCTTTATATTCGGGCGGCGCCACCCGTGAAACCAGCGAAGGCTGCAAGGCTTCCAGGATATTGAAGGCAATAAAAAAGCCGATCAGCATTGCCACGGTCGCAAAAAAGCTGTGGCTGGCCAAGGGCATCAGGGCCAATACGACCACCAGGCCAGCCACGGCGATTTCCAGCGCTATCTTGTGGGCACGCCGAGTCTCGGTATAGAAAACGGCGGGCACCATCAGGACGAAGGACATCAGAATGACCGGCAAATACACTTCCCACAAATTGGCGGAATCGTAGCCGCCCAGGGTGGCCAGCAAGCCCGGCGCCACGATAAACAGCGCCATCAAAATAAAGTGCAGGCAGAAAACACCGAAATTAAGACGCAACAAGTCGATGTGGCCCAGCACGTCGCGCGGACGGGCCTGGACGATGGGCGCCTTGGCCTGCGGCACGGCGGGCACCACGAAGCATGCAATCAGCAGGCACACGAAGCCCAACAGGCTGATGGCCCAGAACAGGCCCGACAAGCCGAACTCGCCCACCAGCATGGGCGACAAAACCAGCGATACGGCGAAGGATATACCTATGGAGCCCCCCACCATGGCCATGGCTCGGGTGCGCACTTCGGGCCGGGTCGCGTCGGCCACCCAGGCGGTAATGGCGGCCGACACCGCACCCAGCCCCTGGATGACGCGGCCGGCGATGATCCAGTCCACATTCTTAGCCAAAGCGCAAATAACCCCGCCGGCTATGAACAGCACCATGCCGAAGACGATGATGGGACGGCGCCCGTAGCGGTCCGATGCCATGCCCAACGGAATCTGCATGATGGCTTGCGTCAAGCCATAGGCCCCCAGGGCCAGGCCCACACGGGCCGCATCGTTGCCGCCCGGTATGGTCTGTGCCGCCACCGCAAAAATAGGAGTCAGCAAGAACAGGCCCAGCATGCGCGAAGCAAACAGCAACGCTAAAGTGACGCTGGCGCGACGCTCGGTCGGCGTAAGCCTGAGCTTGGTCCTGGCGGATGTACCGGGGTGATCGGCGGGATTGGCCATAAAAACTCGATAAATTGATAAACACACAATAAGCCTGGGCCGGCGCTTGCCGTACAGACTAACTAGCGCACGGAACCGGGCCGCGCGTTATAGTAGCAAGTTAGCCTTTGAAAGACCTGAACCTTGAAGCTTATGGAAGCGATACGCATCCGGGGCGCCCGAACGCATAATCTTAAAAATATTTCTGTCGATTTGCCGCGCCACAAGCTGGTGGTGGTAACGGGTCTGTCCGGATCGGGAAAATCGTCGCTTGCTTTCGACACACTGTATGCTGAAGGCCAGCGGCGCTATGTAGAAAGCCTGTCGGCCTACGCGCGCCAATTTCTGCAGCTTATGGACAAACCCGATGTCGACCTGATCGAAGGGCTGTCGCCAGCCATCTCGATCGAGCAAAAATCGGCAGGCCACAATCCGCGCTCCACGGTCGGCACCATCACCGAAATTCATGATTACCTGCGCTTATTGTACGCGCGGGTAGGTACGCCTTATTGCCCCGAGCACGGCCTGCCGCTGCAAGCGCAAAGCGTCAGCCAAATGGTCGACAAGGTACAGGGCTGGGCGCCCGATACGCGGCTGGCCATCCTGGCGCCGCTGGCTCGCTCGCGCAAGGGCAGCTTTGAAGAAGAATGCGCAAGCCTGCAGGCTCAAGGCTTCGTGCGGCTGCGTGTTAACGGCGAGATGGTGTCCCTCGACCAACTATCACCCTTGAAAAAAACCGAGAAGCACGATTTCGACGTCGTGGTCGACAGGCTGCGCGTCAAGCCCGAAAGTCAACAGCGCCTGGCGGAAAGCTTCGAGACAGCACTGGGTCTGGCCGAAGGCCGCGTCATCGCGCTGAACATGGACACCAACGAAGAACACACGTTTTCCAGCCGCTATGCCTGCCCCGTCTGTCATCACAGCCTGACCGAGTTGGAACCACGCCTGTTCAGCTTCAACAACCCCGTGGGCGCCTGCCCGACCTGCGACGGTCTGGGTTGCGTGGATTTTTTCGATCCCAAGCGTGTCGTGGCCTTCCCCGAGCTTAGCCTGGCCAGCGGCGCCATCAACGGATGGGATCGTCGCAATGCGTTTACTCACACCCTGCTGACCAGCCTGGCCGCCCATTACGAATTCGATATCGACACGCCATTCGAAGAGCTGCCCGATGGAATCCGCGAGCGCATCCTGTTCGGCTCGGGCGAAGAAGCCATACCCTTCCTGTACCTGAACGAGAAAGGGCGCAGCACCGTCAAGAAGCACCCTTTCGAGGGGGTTATTCCCAACCTGGAACGGCGCTGGCGCGAAACCGACTCCAGCACCGTGCGCGAAGAACTGGGCAAGTACCGGCACACCAAAACCTGTCCCGATTGTCATGGCTCGCGCCTGCGCGCCGAAGCCCGCCACGTGCTGATCGGCAACGAGCCGGGCGAAGCACAACGCCAGGGCCGCGCCATTTTCGAAGTCGAGGCCCTGTCGCTGGCCGATTGCCTGGCCTGGTTTCAGGCGCTGGAGCTTAGCGGCGCCAAGAAAGAAATCGCCGATCGCATCGTGCGCGAGATCGAAGCGCGCCTGCAGTTCCTGAACAATGTGGGGCTGAATTATCTTTCGCTGGATCGCAGCGCCGACACTATTTCGGGCGGTGAAGCCCAGCGCATACGCCTGGCCAGCCAAATCGGGTCGGGACTGACGGGCGTGATGTATGTGCTGGACGAACCCTCTATCGGCCTGCATCAACGCGACAACGATAGGCTTATACAGACCTTGCAGCATTTGCGCGATCTGGGCAACAGCGTGATTGTGGTCGAGCACGACGAAGACATGATCCGCTCGGCGGACTTCGTGCTGGACATGGGGCCGGGGGCCGGCGAACACGGCGGCCAAATCGTCGCGCAGGGCACACCCGCCGAACTGGCCGCAAACGAAAAATCATTGACCGGCCAGTATCTAAGCGGCACGCGCTCCATCGCTATTCCGCCAAGGCGTCCCGTAACGCCCGAGCTGCCTAGGCTGGAGCTCAAGGGCTGTCGCGGCAACAACCTGAAATCCGTGGACCTGGCCATCCCGGCCGGCAGGTTGGTGTGCATTACCGGGGTTTCGGGCTCCGGTAAATCCACCCTGATCAACGACACGCTTGCCACCGCCGTGGCCCAGAAACTGCACAGGGCTCAAACCGAACCGGCCCCCTACGACTCGCTTGAAGGCCTGTCGCATTTCGACAAAATCATCAACGTCGATCAAAGCCCCATCGGCCGTACGCCACGCAGCAACCCCGCCACCTATACAGGTATGTTCACGCCCATACGCGAGCTGTTCGCCGGCGTGCCCGAGTCTCGCACACGGGGCTATGATCCCGGGCGCTTCTCCTTCAACGTCAAGGGCGGCCGCTGCGAAGCCTGTCAGGGCGACGGCGTCGTCAAAGTAGAAATGCATTTTCTGCCCGACATGTATGTGCCCTGCGACGTTTGCGCCGGCAAGCGCTACAACCGCGAGACGCTGGAAATCCGTTATCGGGGGCGCAGCATCAGCCAAGTGCTGGATTTGACCGTTGAACAAGCCCTGAGCTATTTCGAAGCGGTGCCCACCGTTGCACGCAAGCTGAACACCCTGATGGACGTAGGGCTGTCCTATCTGCGCCTGGGTCAAAGCGCCACGACCTTATCGGGCGGCGAAGCGCAACGCGTAAAGCTATCGCTGGAATTATCCAAGCGCAGCACCGGCCGTACCCTGTACATTCTTGACGAACCCACCACCGGCCTGCACTTTCAGGACATCGCCCTGCTGCTGGACGTGCTGCGCAAATTGGTCGAAGGCGGCAATACCGTGGTCATCATCGAGCACAATCTGGACGTCATCAAGACTGCCGACTGGGTCATCGACATGGGTCCGGAAGGCGGTGGGGGTGGCGGCCGCATCGTTGCACAAGGCACCCCGGAAGACATCGCGGCCACACCTGCCAGCCATACCGGCGGTTACCTGAAGCCCATGCTCGGCGGCTAGGGCCTGCCAACCGTTGCGCTTTTAGTGACTACGCCCCCAACATTCATTCCATACGGAAAAGCTGGCGGTGCTCTCGTATGGCGTAGCGGTCGGTCATACCGGCGATGTAGTCGGCAATGGCCCGCGCCTGCGCCACTTCGTCGTCGCGCCGATAGTCGTCGTCAAGCAAACGGGGCTCTTGCAAAAAAGCGGTGAACAGCTCGCGCACTATCGTCCGCGCCTTGGTTGTCATCCGCATGACTTGGTAATGGCGGTAAAGGTTTTCCAGCAGGAAGCTTTTCAGTGCATCCGCCTGGCGCCGCATTGATATCGAAAAGGCCGCCAAAGGCGGCGCTGCGCGCACCGCGTCGACGCTGTCGGGTTTATGCGTTCGGATATTTGCCAGGGTGGTTTCCGTCAGATCGAGCACCAGAGTGTTGATCATCGACCGGATGATCTCGGCCACCAGGCGCCGTTTTTCCAGCGAAGGATACCTACGCCTCACGCTTGCATGATGCGTAGCGAAAATTTCCAGCATCTGCAATTGTTCTATGGTGATAAGCCCCGACCGCAAGCCATCGTCGATATCGTGATTGTTATAGGCGATTTCGTCGGCCAGATTGGCAATCTGCGCTTCCAACGACGGCTGCGTCCGATTCAGAAAGCGCTCGCCCACATCGCCCAGCAGCCTGGCATGCTTGACCGAGCAGTGCTTCAAAATACCCTCGCGCGTTTCAAAGCATAAATTCAGGCCATTAAACGCCGCATAACGCTCTTCGAGCTCATCGACCACCCGCAGGCTTTGCAGATTGTGCTCGAAGCCGCCGGCCTTGGGAGACAGTTCACGCAGGCAGGTATTCAGCTCGTCTTGCCCGGCATGGCCGAAAGGCGTATGGCCCAGATCGTGCGCCAGCGAAATCGCCTCGGTCAGATCTTCGTGCAAACCCAGGTTGCGCGCCAGCGTACGCGCGATCTGCGCCACCTCGATGCTGTGCGTCAGACGCGTGCGAAATAAATCGCCTTCGTGATTGATAAAAACCTGGGTTTTATATTCGAGCAAACGGAATGCATTGCAATGGACGATACGGTCGCGGTCGCGTTGAAACTGATTACGGCCTATCGGCGCGCCTTCGGCGTGCCGACGCCCGCGCGTCTGTTCGGCGTGGCAAGCGTAGGAGGCCGGTGCAAGCATCGATCCGGCCTTAAACCGTCGCGGCGGCGACGGTTTTCTGGAGGACGCGCCGGACGGCCTGTTCGGGCGCCGCCTCGAAACGAGCCTCGCCAATGCGCGGCAGCATAATAAAGCGCAACTGGCCGCCTTCGGTTTTTTTATCCACCTGCATCAGCTCCAGCCAGCGTTCAACGCCAAGATCCGGTGCTTGAATGGGGCAGCCTATGGCCTGAACCAGGGCGCGCACGCGCTCAACGCTTTCCGAAGACAGGCCCAGCGTCAGGGCCGACAGCTCGGCGGCCTGTACCATGCCGCAGCCCACGGCCTCGCCATGCAGCCACTGCCCATAGCCCATGCCCGATTCAATCGCGTGGCCGAAGGTATGGCCAAAATTAAGAATCGCCCGCAGGCCGGTTTCGCGCTCGTCTTGCGAAACGACATGGGCCTTGAGTTCGCAAGAGCGCTGAATGGCGTAGGTAATCGCCTGAGGGTCCAGGGCGCGCAGAGCCGCCGCGTTTTGTTCGCACCATTCAAAAAATGGCGCATCGATGATCAGGCCGTGCTTGATGACTTCGGCCAATCCGGCGGACACTTCTCGTGCAGGCAAGGTCGACAGGACATCGGTGTCGATCTCAACCGCCAGCGGCTGATAAAAAGCACCTACCATGTTCTTGCCCAGGGGGTGATTGATGGCGGTCTTTCCACCCACCGATGAATCCACTTGTGCCAACAAAGTCGTTGGGACCTGAATGAAGCGTATGCCGCGCATGTAGCTGGCGGCGGCAAAGCCGCAAATATCGCCCACCACACCGCCGCCCAAAGCCAACAATACCGCCTTACGATCCAGCTTATTTTGTAACAAACTATCGAAGATAAGATTCAGCGTCTGCCAGTTTTTATGCGCCTCGCCATCGGGCAATTCAATGCGCAGCACACGCTTGCCCGTTTGAACCAAGGCCTGTTCGACGCGCTCGGCATAATAGGATGCAACCGTTGGATTGGTGACAATGGCAATGGCCGTGGCATCGCTCGGTATGCTTTGCGCCAGCTCGGCCAGGCGGCCGGCGGCCACATGAATGGGATAGGATCCCCCGGGCGTCTCGACCTGGACTGTGCTCATGGATTTACCTCGTGTTGTTGAAGCATGGGAACAAGGGCTCGCACAACCTGCGCCACCGGCATGGTGCCGGTTTCGACGACCAGGTCGGCAATGCTTTCATATAGCGGTTCGCGCTGCGTGATGAGCTCGCGCAGGCGTTCCTGCGGATCGGCGGTTTGCAGCAAAGGACGGCTGCGATCACGCGCCAGGCGGCGAAACAGCTCTTCGGGGCTGGCACGCAAGTACACCACTACACCGCGCTCTTTCAGATAAAGCCGATTCTGCGGCGCCAGCACCGCACCTCCGCCCGTTGCCAGCACAATGCCCCGTTTGCGGGAACATTCGTCCAGAGCGGTTGTCTCACGTTTACGGAATCCTTCTTCACCTTCAATGTCGAAAATTAACGACACCCTGACGCCGCAGCGCGCCTCCAGCTCGTGATCCAGATCCATGAATTCACGATTCACGACACGGGCCAGGCTACGGCCTATTGTTGTTTTGCCCGCGCCCATCATGCCCACAAGGAACACAGGTTGCTCGAAAGGCAACGGATAGATTTCCGCCGCCCCGGGCGTCTTATCATCGCACTCGCCCTGAATGGCAGACTCGTAAGGTAAAGAATCATTCATTTGTGTATTATCCCACTTGCAATCCGACCGCACGCCGCTACACTGCATTACTCGGTTACATTAACCCGATGCGCAAATCATAGTCTGATCGTGGTTAGACTTAAAATCGCCCCTAATGAGTTCTTCTACCAATTCCCCCAAAAAAAATTCCGCTGCCTCTTCTTCGTGGATCGGTCGCTTTTTCCTCAAGGCTGCGATTTTCGCGGCCGGGCTGGGGCTGTGCGGCGCCCTGCTCGGGTCGTTGGCCTTAGCGCTGGCGTGGCCCAATCTGCCCGACCTTAGCTCCATGATCGATTATCGGCCGCGGGTGCCGCTGCGCATCTATACGTCCGACAAGGTGCTTATAGGCGAATTCGGCGAAGAACGCCGCAATGTGCTGCGCTTCAACGAAATCCCCGACGTCATGAAATCGGCCATTCTATCAGCCGAGGATGACCGCTTTTATCAGCACGGCGGCATCGATTGGGCGGGCGTGGCACGCGCCGTGGTAGCTAACCTGACACACATGTCGAAAACCCAGGGTGCCAGCACCATCACCATGCAGGTGGCCCGCAATTTCTACCTGTCGTCCGAAAAAACCTATACCCGCAAGTTCTACGAACTGCTGCTTACGTTCAAGATCGAAGCCACGCTGACCAAAGACCAGATCCTCGACTTGTACATGAACCAGATATATCTGGGTCATCGCGCCTACGGGTTTGCGGCGGCATCACGTACCTATTTCGGCAAACAACTGGGTGACATCACGCCCGCCGAAGCGGCCATGCTGGCCGGCATCCCGAAAGCTCCGTCGCGCTTTAATCCCATTGCCAACTTCGAGCGCGCCAAGTCGCGCCAGGCTTATGTGCTGGGCCGCATGCGCAACCTGGGCTATCTGACCGAGGCCGAATACGAATCGGCCAAGCAGCAAAAAATCATCATCCAATCGGCACCGGGCACCCCGGCCGGCGGCTATGCCATACACGGCGAATACGTCGCCGAACTGGCGCGGCAACTGCTATACGGCGTGTATCAAGACAATATTTATTCGCGCGGCTTCAATGTCTATACCACGGTGCATTCCAAGCATCAGGAAGCTGCCTATAAAGCGGTAAGGGAAGGCATCCTGGACTACACACGCCGTGCGCCCTATCCGGGTCCCGAAGACACTCTGGACCTTCCGGCGGGCATCGAAAGCACGCCGGCACAGCTCGATGCCATTTTGGACGACCTGCAAGAAAAGCATCCCGACAACGGCGATCTGCTGACCGCCATCGTGCTATCGGCCAGCCCGACCAAGATCACGGTGGCGCGCACCGCCAACGAAATCATCGACATTACCGATAAAGGCGCGCTGCGGGTCGTGGCGCGCGGCCTGGTCAAAAATGCCAAGGATAACGTCAGGATAGAACGCGGCTCGGTGGTCTATGTGCATAAAAATGGCGATCACTGGGAAGTCATCAATCCGCCCAGCGTACAGGCCGCCTTTGTATCGCTACGGCCACAAGACGGCGCCATCCAGTCGCTGGTGGGCGGCTTCGACTTCGAAGACGGCAAGTTCAACCGCGTCACCCAAGCCTGGCGCCAGCCCGGCTCTGCCTTCAAACCGTTCATCTACGCTTCGGCGCTAGAGCGCGGGCTTACACCGGCCACGCAGGTCTCCGACGAGCCCTTCACCCTGACCGCCGAGCAAACCGGCTCCAAGGCTTGGTCCCCCAAGAACTACGGACGCAACTACGAGCCCATGCTGACCATGCGTCAGGGGCTGTACAAGTCCAAAAACATGGTGTCCATACGCATCATGCAGGCCGTGGGGCCCAAGTACGTTCAGGACTACGTCACCCGCTTCGGCTTCGACCGCGAACGCCAACCGCCCTGCGTCCTGCCGCTGGTCCCCGGATACGTGTCCTACGTGGCGGGCGAGAGCCTGAACGGTGTGGAGACACCGCAAGGCTCTGCGGCGAAACTACCGGCGCTGGGCTTGAGTTCGCTCTTCGTGTTGGGCTTCAGCA
>DATCYE010000262.1:0-2490 GCA_036570485.1 Pusillimonas sp.
CGACGATGTCACCATCATCGTGCTGACGCAGGCGCGCGAAGACCTGATCCGCCGCACGGTAGAGTCAGCCGCCGGCGCCAAGAAAGCCATTGTCCACCTGTATAACGCCTGCGCACCCGCCTTCCGCAAGATTGTTTTCAACATGAGCAAAGACGAGGTCAAGGAAATCGCCCTGAGCGGCACGCGCCTGGTCAAGCAACTGACCGGCCAGCATCCCGAAACCTACTGGCGCTACGAATACTCGCCCGAGGTCTTCAGCACCACCGAGCCCGAATTCGCGCTGGATGTGTGCAACGCCGTAACAGAAGCCTGGCAGCCCACGCCCGAATCGAAAATCATCTACAACCTGCCCGCCACCATCGAGGCGACCACGCCCAATATGTACGCGGATCAGATCGAATGGATGCACAACAACCTGAAGCAGCGCGACAGCATTGTGCTTAGCGTACACCCGCACAACGACCGGGGCACGGCCGTGGCTGCAGCCGAACTGGCTGTGATGGCCGGCGCCGATCGTATCGAAGGCTGCCTGTTCGGTAATGGCGAGCGCACCGGCAACGTCGATCTGGTTACCTTGGCGCTGAACCTGTATACACAGGGCATACATCCGGGCCTGGATTTTTCAGACATCGACGAAGTTCGCCGCTGTGTTGAATATTGCAATCAGTTGCCGGTACATCCGCGTCATCCGTACGCGGGCGACCTGGTCTTTACGGCGTTTTCGGGTTCGCACCAGGACGCCATCAAAAAAGGGCTTGCCCGTCAGGAAGCCGATGCGCCATGGGAAGTGCCCTATCTGCCCATCGACCCGGCCGATCTGGGCCGCAGCTACGACGCGGTAATCCGCGTGAACAGCCAATCGGGCAAGGGCGGGGTGTCCTACCTGCTGGAGCAAGAGCACGGCCTGGTATTGCCGCGCCGCCTGCAAATCGAATTCAGCCGCGCGATTCAGCGCGTTACGGACGAAACCGGCGCAGAAGTGACGGCCAGCAAGGTATACGACATTTTCTCCAGCGAATATCTGGAGCGCGAGCAGCCCTGGAAGCTGATACGCCACCGTATTACCGGCGATCCCAAGGCAAGCAGCGGCAATCAGTTCATGATTGAAGCCGAAGTCGAGGAAAACGGACAGGTGCGCAATCTGGTGGGCCGGGGCGACGGCGCAATTTCGGCGTTCGTCAATGCGCTGGACAGCGATGTGCGGATCATGGATTACCACGAGCACGCAATCGGTACAGGCACCGACACGCGGGCCGCTTGTTATGTAGAGCTGCGGGTAGGCGAATCGGGTACAGGCTTCGGCGTAGGAATACACGGCGACATCGTGACGGCGTCATTCCTGGCAATACTTAGCGCAGTTAACCGCCATATGATGGCGGAAAAATCGGAAGTACTGGCGGCTTAGTATTTCTTTGGTTTTTTGAATGGCGCGGGAGCGCCAGGCCGTGCTTGTATCGCTACGGCCTGGCGCTCCCGCGTTTTAAAAGCCTACCACCAAGCCTGGCAAATCTACGGTGATACGCGGTTTTTCCAATGCCAGCGCTGCTTGCGCAGCGTACTCGGCGGCCTGTTGTTCGTCTTGCGACAACCCCGTATAACCCAGGGCGTCGGCCACACCCAGGATTTTATCCAGCAGCAACACTTTGCCGCTGGGACGCAAAGGTTCGCAGCCCAACCGAGTCCAGGTCGAATCGAACCAGTCACGGGCGGCAATCGATGCTTGCCCGCCGGGCTCGACGTCAGTACTTAGTTCCAGCGACTGCCTACTATTGAATATGATGGTAACCGCGCTACGCATAAAGGCTCCGGTAAGGGCATGGTGCAAGACGAATTTTTACCACGTTGGCGCGGGCTCCCAGACGACGTCGGCGTTGTGTTCGTGCGATAAGCGCAGCATGGCCAACAAGGGGAAAGCACGCCGGCGAAAACTGACCGGCTGAGCAATGGGATGCGCCTTGGAATCGTTGTTGTCCTGGTGATCGTCGGGAAATTCGGATTCCGTATCGGCGGAAATAGCCTGTTCTATACCTTTTATGGCGGCCTCCAGTTGATCGCGCGTAATGACGCCGCGCTCTGGAAGCGTATCGGTGTACGGCTTGCCTGCAGCCTTGAGTATGGGCAAGGCGTGTTTGGAAAACATCAGCACTTCGGCGGCTGCTTTAGAGTGAAAGACGACTAACATTTCGGTTTCCCTCAATAGACACATTAGTACACTACCCTATCTCAAGAGCGCTGCCAAGCGGCAAGATAGTGAGGCTTTCTTTGTGTGGGGAAACCATGCCGCGCGCGCTCTATTTTCTGCTTATTACAAGCCTTGCCTGGCCTGCGGCCCAGGTGCCGGCCCAAGGCACTTGCGCGCCCCCACAGCTGGGCTCCCCCTGCGCCCAGGGCGGCACCGTCAGCGTCGGCAACAACGAACCTGCGCTAAGCCTGGCCGCCGGCAATCCCATACACCTTGCCACAGGCAATAAATACCAAAAAGAAATCGAC
>DATCYE010000263.1:0-2140 GCA_036570485.1 Pusillimonas sp.
CAAATCGTGCCCAAAAGCGTAATCGGCGGTGAAGGCCATCCAGCGCTTGCCCTTGACCATGCCATCGCGCAGCAAAGCCTGCCCAATGGTGCGTACATACATGGTGTTGCATGCCTCAAGATGGAACATATAGCGGCTGCAGTTCTTGCCACGCAGTTCGTCGGAGTTGCAGCCGGTCTGCATGAACAGCGTCTTGGCGCGCGTTGCGACCTGAGAAATGGCCAGGCCCGAAGCGGAGCTGATTTCCCCCACCAGTGCATCGACCTTGTCGCGCTCGACCATGCGCTGCGCTTTGGTGGATGCCGTTTGCGGGTTCACGCTATCTTCAGTCAGCAGTTCGAACTTGCGGCCCAGTACGCCGCCGGCCGCATTCACCTCTTCGACTGCCATCGTCGCGCCCAACACGGCATATTCACCCATGGGCCCCAGGAAGCCGGTGCGTGGCGTCAGGTGACCGATGCGGATGGGGCTGGAACCCTGCGCACGCACAAAGGCTGGCACGGCCAGGCCCGCAGCGAAGGCGGCAGAACCTTGTAGCAACAGCCGGCGCCGGGGGGATGATGCTGGAATCTTCTTGTCAGTCATGCTTGTCTCCTATCGTTTTACACTACGGGTTCATTTACTCGCTATACTATCTAACTGTGATCACAGATCACAGTTAGCAATAACCCTAGTCGCCGACACATGCATACTCTTCTAAGCCCGCCGCCCCGCCGCGAGACACTGGGCGCAAATGTTTTGTTTCAAATAAAAGAGCTTTTGCTTACCGGGCAACTGATGCCAGGCGAGCAGTTGTCTCTGCGATCGACAGCCGAAGCGTTAGGCGTCAGCGTCATGCCGGTGCGCGAGGCCGTTTATCAATTGGTGGCCGACCAAGCACTTGAAGTGGCGCCCAACCGCTCCGTCCGCGTACCGCTGATGAGCGCTGAACAATTCAAGGAAATCACCAAAATCCGGCTAGAGATCGAAGGATTCGCCGTGGCACAGGCGGCACAAAACGTCCCTCCTGAGCTGATTACGGAGCTAAGAGCGCTGAACGAACGACTTTCCGCCGCCATGGAAGCCCCCGGTGAGAACAAGGCGGCCGTCGTGCTGATCAACAAGGAGCTGCATTTTCTTATCTACACGGCCGCAAACATGCCCATGCTGGTCAAGATCATCGAAAGCCTTTGGCTTAGAATAGGACCGGTGCTCAATTACGACCTGCGTGCGGGATCGGCAAGAACCCAGAAGAAAATCGCGGTAGCGCACCACACCCACATGATCGACGCCCTGGAACAGCGCAATGCGCGTCTTGCACGTAAAGCCTTGCAAAGCGATATAGAAAGCGCGTTCAAACATATCCTTGCCAAACAATTTCCCTAAGGATGCAATGACTGCCGCCGCTTCGACACCACTATCCCCATTAGGCGATTTTGTGCGCAGCCTGCCCAAGGCGGAACTGCATCTGCACATCGAAGGTACGCTCGAACCCGAGCTTATTTTTCAGCTGGCCCAACGCAATGGCATTGCGCTGCCCTTTGCCTCGGTCGAGTCCCTGCGCACGGCCTATCAGTTCGAAGATCTGCAATCGTTCCTTGATCTGTACTATGCGGGCGCCGGCGTGCTGATCACCGAAAACGACTTCTACGACATGACCATGGCCTATCTGCAACGCGCCCACCGCGACGGCGTGGCTCATGCCGAAATCATGTTCGACCCACAAACCCATACTGAACGCGGCGTCGCCATAGACGTCGTATTCGCGGGCATCGCCAGGGCACTGCGCGAAGCGCGGACCTCGCTGGATATCAGTAGTTATATGCTGCTGAGCTTTCTACGCCACCTGACGGAAGACGCTGCCCAGGCCACCCTGAATGCCGCATTGCCGCTACGCGAGCAATACCAGGATTTATGGATAGGAATAGGGCTGGACTCGGCCGAGCGCGGCAATCCGCCCGAAAAATTCGCCCGTGTTTACGCGCGGTGCAAAGAGCTGGGCTTTCGCCTGACCGCGCATGCCGGCGAAGAAGGCCCGGCGTCTTACGTGCGCAGCGCCCTGGACGTACTGGGTGTAGAGCGCATCGACCATGGCGTACGCAGCGAAGAAGACAGTGGCCTAATGGAACGACTACTTGAACAAGGCATCCCCTTGACGGTC
>DATCYE010000264.1:0-7692 GCA_036570485.1 Pusillimonas sp.
TGCCATGGCCTCGATACGTTCCAGCAAGGCGACTTTGTCGGGCGCGGATAAGGTATTGACCGGATCAATGGCTGGATAAAGATCGTGCCCCTTCGGTGGATGGCCGCTGAGCACTTTTTGCCGGCCCGCGCCACGGCGCCCTATGGTGCGCACCACACGCGCCGACGACAGCAGCGCATCGGCAGACAAAGTGTCTGAATAGGCAAATGCAGTTTTTTCTCCGCTGATTGCGCGCACGCCAACGCCCTGCTCGATAGAGAAGCTGCCCGTTTTTACGATGCCCTCTTCAAGGCTCCAGCTTTCGCTGCGCGTATATTGGAAATAAAGATCGGCATAATCGACCTTGTGGGTGAATATTTCGCCCAAGGCTCGTGCCATATCGGATTCGTCAAGGCCCCAAGGGTCCAGCAGAACCGATTTGGCGGTAGCCAGTGCATTAATGCCTGGATCAACAATTTTCATATATGTATAACCGTGATGTGTTTACATCGTGCGATGTTTAAGAGCGGGCAAAGAGGCGCGTACATCCGCCAATCGTTCAAGCTTGATATTTCCTATGGCAAATCCGGGCCCTTCGTCAATGCAGTCGATGATCTCTCCCCAAGGGTCGATTAGAACAGAATGCCCCCAGGTGCGCCGACCGTTCTCGTGCTTGCCGCCCTGGGCCGCAGCCAGGACATAGCATTGATTTTCTATGGCTCGGGCACGCAAGAGGACCTCCCAGTGCGCCGACCCTGTTGTATAGGTGAAGGCGGCCGGCAATATTAAAAGGTTTATATCGCCCAAGGCTCTAAAAAATTCGGGGAAACGCAAGTCGTAACAAATTGAAAGGCCAACCTGCCCGCAAGGCGCCGTGAACGTCTGCGGCGGATTATCTCCGGGCCGTATGGTGACCGACTCGTCAAACGATTCGGTGCCCTTATTGAATCCGAATAAATGGATTTTGTCGTAACGGGCTACTTGCTTGCCCGACGGGTCATAAACCAGACACGCATTATAAATACGATCGGGCTCGTTATTATCCAGCGGCAATGTCCCGCCCACCAGCCAAATGCCGTGGCGACTGGCTTGATTGGCCAGAAAATCCTGAATCGGGCCATTGCCCGGCGCCTCTTTCAGGGACAGCTTGTCGGTGTCTTTGCGGCCCATGAAACAAAAATACTCCGGAAGCGCGATAAGCTGCGCACCATCGTCCGCCGCCTGAGCAATGAGCGTTGCAGCATCTTGCATATTACTTACGGGGTCGGTGGACGAAACCGTTTGTATCGCAGCAACCCGATAATCGTTTTTTAGTGTATTCATTAACAAAATATTAATCAGGTGAAACAATTAAGTAAAAATAAGCGGTCTGCTTATTACGATTATGCGCAGAAACTACGTTAAAATTCACGATGCTTGTTATGAGCACAGCCATAATCAGTAGGCACCTGTAAATCATTTAAACCAGGAATACCGGATGACTCGCGATTCTTATACAGCTCTTAAACAAAAAATCGAAAAAGAAATACTGAAGCTGCAAAAGCAGGCTCAGACCTTACAAACCAAACGCCGCGGCCCGGTTATTGCATCGATAATCCGTTCCATGCGCGAATACGACATCACTCCGGAAGATATTACAGCAGCGTATAGCAAAAAGGCCACTCGCCCGACTGCCCGCAAGTCGCCTGCCACGTCCGGCACAACTGCAAAACGGGTCGTGCCGGCCAAATATCGGCATCCCGACACCGGCGAAACCTGGACGGGACGCGGCAAAGCCCCCCGTTGGATCGTTGCCGCCGAAGCCGAAGGCAAAGCCCGCGATAGCTTCCTGATCAAGCCATAAAACTTCCAAGATAGCCGCGCCGAAACACCGGCGCGGCCGCCCCTTGGCAAAGCCATATATATAAGCCCAGCCGATTGCCTGGACCCAGTTATTAATGCCCGCGCTCGTACCTGACCTCGCGCACCTGGCCGTTATTGCCCGGGAAGCTATCGAATACCGCCTGCGCCAGATAAGGCATGACCTGTAATAGGTTTTCTTCGGAACTGACGTTTACCGCACTTGAGCGATATACTTCGTGCTCATTATTCCGATTATCTTTAATGCTTATGGTTAATGTGTTTTTGTAAACATTTACTGGAACATTCGATACGGAAGGGCTCATGTAAACGCCGCCGCCCCAGCCCCCAAAACCACCATAATATCCACCGAAGGCAGGGCCGAACCAGCCATCGTTAAGGTAAGGGTCGTTATAGCGTTGCACCCAAGTCTGGGTAACTGGATTATCGTAGCTGATATGCACATCGAATCGCGCCTTGCTCGCCGAGCCCGCCTCGACCAGTCCCGTAGGCCCGATAGCAGCGCGCACCGTATCGGCAATGCTCTCGAACTCCAGATTATTGACCTGATTTGCTGCGGGGACGATACGATAATCCTGACCCGATGCATCCGAGGGCCATTGCTGAAAGCTGGTAACCCGCGCCGATATCGTCGAGGCGCAGCCTGCCAACAGCGCCATGCTCGCCGCAATGGCAAAAATTCGCACAACGGTGCCGGATAAGCGGCTTGATTTATTCCACATGCTTTCCCCCACCTGATTTCCCAATAAAACCAGCAAAATCCATTCCTGATTTTGCTCTCGCCCGTATCAGGCATAAGACCATCAAATACGTCCAAAGGTTGCATCGCTCTTGTAACAGCCGCAACACGGTGCAAATACTACAATAGGCGCATCAGGAATATTCTAAAGAATCCAACATGCGTACCGATAACGCCCCCACCATTTCCCGCCGCGACTACCAGCCCTACCCTTACCGATTGCCAAACGTCGAGCTCACTCTTGATCTGGACGCCGAACAAACTCGCGTACACACTCGCATGGAATTCGAAAGAACCGATGCGCAAGCTCAGCCACTGGTATTGAACGGCCAGGATCTTCAACTGGAAGCCATCGCGCTAAATGGCCAAGCCCTGACAGCGGCTCAGTACACACTGCAAGACGACACCCTGACGCTATTTCCAACCGAGTCAGTCTTTACGCTTGAAATCACCAGTCTGTGCCGCCCTGCTGAAAACTCCAGTCTGATGGGACTGTACGTATCGGGCGGCAAGTTATTTACGCAATGCGAGGCCGAAGGCTTCAGGCGGATTGCTTGGTTTCCCGATAGGCCCGACGTCATGTCGCGCTACCGCGTACGGATGCGCGCCGATAAACAGTGCTACCCGCTGCTGCTGTCCAACGGCAACCTGCTGGCGCAAACCACCTTGCCCAACGGCAGGCATGAAGCGCTTTGGGAAGACCCGCAGCTCAAGCCCTGCTACCTTTTCGCCGTGGTCGCCGGCAATTTCGATTGCCGCGAGCAAACCGTGCAAACCGCCAGTGGGCGTCAAGCGCTGCTGCAGGTATACAGCGACCAGGGTTCTCAAAATAAAACCGCATGGGCCCTGGACTGCCTGATCCGTTCCGTTCAATGGGACGAGCGCCGCTTCGGGCTGGAGCTCGACCTGGACCGCTTCATGATTGTCGCGGCGCGCGACTTCAACATGGGCGCCATGGAGAACAAAGGGCTGAATGTCTTCAACTCGGCCTACGTTCTGGCCGACCCGGACAGCGCGACCGATTCCGCCTATCGCGCCATCGAGGCCGTCATCGGCCACGAATACTTCCACAACTGGACGGGTAACCGCGTCACTTGCCGCGACTGGTTCCAGTTGTCGCTGAAAGAAGGCCTGACGGTATTCCGCGATCAGGAATTTTCGGCCGACATGCTGGCCAGCGGCCTTGCGGGGCCGGAAGCGGCCAGTGCCCGCGCCGTTAAACGCATAGACGATGTCAGCACCCTGCGCATTGCACAATTCCCTGAAGACGCAGGCCCCATGGCGCATCCCATCAGGCCCGAAAGCTATCAAGAGATAGGCAACTTCTATACCGCCACCGTCTACGAGAAAGGCGCCGAGGTCATCCGCATGCAGCACACACTGCTGGGCGAAAAGGGATTCCGTGCCGGCCTGGACGAATACTTCCGCCGCCACGACGGTCAAGCGGTTACCTGCGACGACTTCGTCAGCGCCATGGAGTCGGTATATACGCAACAAAATCCCGGCAAAAACCTGGATGTATTCCGGCGCTGGTATTCGCAGGCCGGTACACCGCGCGTTGCAGTCTCCCTGGCCTACGATGCGGCCCAACAGACGTGCTCGATTACCTTGCGCCAGCGCTGCATGCCGGTGGGGGTCGAAAAACTGCAGCAACCGCCCGTACAAAAGCCGCCCCTGCATATTCCGTTTGCCTTGGGCCTGCTGAATAGGCAAGGCCAATCTCTGCCCATCACATTGGATGGGAAAACATCCGACACCGTGCTGCTTGAACTGGTCGACGCCGAGCAGACCTGGGTCTTCAAAGACATCGCCCAAGAGCCCATCCCTTCGCTCCTGCGCAATTTTTCGGCGCCGGTCATCGTCGAACTTGAGCGCAACGATGCCGACCTGATCCTATTGGCCCAATACGACACCGACCCCTTTGCACGCTGGGAAGCCGGCCAGGAACTGGCCACACGTTCACTGCTTGCCCTGGTGCAGGCTTACGCCGCCAACGAAGCACCTGTAGCGGATACGCAGCTTATCGATACCTGGCGTAAACTGCTGCTCGATCCGAAGCTGACCGCAGCCTACAAGGCACGCGTGCTGACTCTACCCAGCGAAAAAGAACTGCTTGAAAAAACCGCCCCCATGGACCCGCAAAATGCCGTCAAGGCAAGCCAGCATATGCGTGCCGAACTGGGCAAGGCGCTGGCGCCCTTGTGGCTGGACATCTATCGCAACCATACCGATCAAGACGAGGCCTACCAGCCCGATCCCCTGTCGTCCGGGCGCCGCTCTTTGAAAAACCTGGCGCTTTCCTACCTGATGGCTGCCGCGCACCCAACAGCCGAAGGCCTGGCGCTGGAGCAATACTACAGCGCGCGCAACATGACCGACCGCATGGGCGGGCTTGCCGCGCTGGTTCATTACTCGTCTTGCGCCGACGCAGCCAAGGCGCTGGATCACTTCTATGAACAATGGCAGCAAGATCCTCTGATCATGGACAAGTGGTTTGCCTTGCAGGCCACGGCGCCGACCACCACTGTCGACATGGTTCGCGCGCTTATGCTGCACCCCGCTTTTTCCTGGCGCAACCCCAACCGGGCGCGCTCGCTGATTTTCCAGTTCTGCATGAACAATCTGCAGGGCATTCATCGTCCCGAAGGCTATGACTTCTGGGCCGAACAGGTTCTGGCGCTGAACGAACTGAACCCCGAAATCGCAGCCCGCCTGGCGCGTGCCTTCGACAACTGGGCACGTTATGCTCCCCCCTATCGCGACGCCATGCTCGACGCGCTGAAAAAAATCCAGCACTATCCCAAGCTATCGCGCAACGTATCTGAAATTATTTCCAAAGCATTGAACATCTAGGAGCATGTAGATGAAACGCAAAACCCTGACCCAGTATCTGGTCGAGCAACAAAGAAAGAAACAGGCGGTATCGGCCGAGGTTCGCCTGCTGATCGAAACCGTCGCGCGCGCCTGCAAGGCCATCAGCCATGCAGTCAGCAAAGGGGCGCTGGGCGGCGTTCTGGGCAGCCTGGAAACCGAAAACGTACAAGGCGAAGTACAGAAGAAGCTTGATGTACTGTCTAACGAAATTCTTCTTGAAGCCAACGAGTGGGGCGGCCATCTTGCCGCCATGGCATCCGAAGAAATGGAAACCATACATCGCATCCCCAACCGTTACCCCAAAGGCGAAAACCTGCTGCTGTTCGATCCCCTTGACGGCTCATCGAATATCGACGTCAACGTCTCCATAGGCACCATTTTTTCGGTGTTGCACGCCCCGCACCATGCATCGGGCCGCGACGTGGACGAAAACGATTTCCTGCAAGCCGGGTCGCAGCAGGTTGCCGCCGGATACGCGGTGTACGGCCCACAAAGCATGCTGGTGCTGACCGTGGGCAATGGGGTGGTCGGCTTTACGTTGGATCGCGAAATGGGTTCATGGGTGCTGACGCACGAAGACATCCGCATTCCCGAGCAAACCGCCGAATTCGCCATCAATATGTCTAACATGCGTCACTGGGAAGCACCGGTCAAGCGCTATATAGACGACTGCCTGGCCGGCAAGACCGGTCCGCTGGGCAAAGACTACAACATGCGCTGGATCGCCTCGATGGTGGCCGACGTGCATCGCATTCTTACGCGCGGCGGCATCTTCATGTATCCACGCGATGAACGGCCTTCCGGCAAGGCCGGCAAGCTGCGGCTGATGTACGAGGCCAACCCCATGAGCTTCATCGTCGAGCAGGCCGGCGGCGCGGCCACCGATGGAAGCCAGCGCATCCTGGACGTCAAGCCCTCGGCGCTGCACCAGCGCATCGGGGTAGTGCTGGGTTCAAAAGAAGAGGTCGAACGGGTTCAGCGCTACCACCAGGAAGCCTGATTGTCCCTTTTGCTCCGGCAAGCGCCGGGGCAAAAGGGCTTACCCCTTGCTTAGTCCAGCGTAAGTATGGTTGCGCCGGTCGTTTTGCGGCCGGCTAGGGCTTCTTGCGCTTCGCCGGCGGCAGCCAACGGAAAGCGCTGGCCGATGGTGATGCCGATTTTTTTCTTGGCCACCAGGCCGAACAGCTCGTCGGCTGCCGACTGCATTTTTTCCAGCGTAGTCACGTGCGTACCCAGAGTAGGCCGGGTAACGAACAAAGACCCCTTGCTGGCCAGCACGCCCAGGTTTACGTTCTCGACGGAGCCCGACGCATTGCCGAAGCTGACCATCAGGCCACGCGGCTGCAAGCAATCAAGAGACGTCATCCAGGTATCTTTGCCCACGCCATCGTAAACGACGGGCACTTTCTTGCCGCCCGTCAGTTCGTTGACGCGATCGACCACGTTCTCGCGGGAGTAATCAATGACTTCCCAGGCGCCGTGCGCTTTGGCCAATGCGGCTTTTTCAGGTGTGGAGGCGGTGCCGATAAGCTTGACGCCCAACGCCTTGGCCCATTGGCAGGCAATCAGGCCCACGCCGCCGGCCGCCGCATGAAACAAGATGGTTTCGCCGCCTTGCAGACGGTAGGTTTGACGGAAAAGATATTGAACAGTCAGACCCTTGAGCATCATGGCCGCCGCCTGGTCGAAATCTACCCCCTTGGGTAATTTGACGACGCGGTTGGCTGGTACATTGCGCGCTTCGGCGTAGGAACCTATGGAGCTTTGACCATATGCCACGCGGTCGCCGACCTTCAGGTGCGTGACCTCAGAACCCACAGCCTGAACCACGCCCGAGGCCTCGAATCCCAAGCCGTGAGGCAGGGGGTGAGCGTAAAGGCCCGTGCGGAAATAGATATCAATGAAGTTAAGGCCCACCGCTTTTTGGCGTATAGTTACCTCGTTTTTCTGGGGAGCGGGAACATCGACCGAAACAAGCTTCAAGACCTCGGGGCCGCCGTTTTTCTCGATACGTATCGCTTTAACCTGGTTTTCCAAGACTAACTCCTTGCATGAAATAATGCGTGCTCGATAAGTGCGCCTAGTTTAAATCCTTATTGCCTATCCGTACCTGAAAATATGAATCGTCAGCGTGCCGTTTTTGCGATTCATATCGCCGCCGTCCTGTTTGGCCTGACCGGCATCTTCGGCGAGCTGATCCAGGCCGACGCCATGGTCATTACCGCCGGGCGTGCCGGATT
>DATCYE010000265.1:0-5705 GCA_036570485.1 Pusillimonas sp.
GCACGCAACACCGGCGGCGATCTCATTGCGGGTCAAAAGCCTCGAAGACGAATTGCACACCGAGCTGATCGACCGTTCATCGAAAACCTTTCGGCTCACGGCCAACGGGAACCATCTGCTTAGCCACGCCCACTCGGTCATGGACGCGGTTCGAAAAATGCAGGCCGCCGCGCACCAGGAAGATACCGTACGGGGGTGCTTGCGGCTGGGCGTGAACGAAACAGTCATTCATAGCTGGCTCGCGCGTTACATGAAGCAGCTCAGCAAAGACTATCCCAAGCTGACCGTTGAGCTGACCGTGGAAGTCAGCAGCGTGCTGAAGAAACATCTGCTTGCCGGCGATCTCGACCTGGTGCTTCGCGTGGAAGGCATCGACAGCGAAAAAATCATGTCGGAAGCACTTGCCGTTTATCCGGTGCGCTGGATTGCAAAAAGCGGCTTTTTACCCCGGCGCAAGGGCGAGATAATCAAGCGCATGCTGCAATATCCGGTACTGACTTTTGGGCGCGGCACGGCGCCGCAGCGCGCTATCGAACACATCGTAACCACCTTTGCCAGCCAGGCCGATACCCCGGTGGGCCAGACCCGGGTGTTGTGCTCTCCTTCAGTGGCGGCCATTGTTCAACTGGTCCGCGACGGATACGGCGTTGCCGCGATTCCCGCCCTGTTTGTGGCCAATGAAATAAAGAACGGTACATTCATTGAACTGCCGATTCAGCCAACCCCGCCGTCCATCGTGTTGTCGATGTGCCGGCATGCGGATGCCCAGACACACGTGCACGCGGCAGCCAACGCGGCACGGACGGCCTGCGAAAATTATTGCAGCCAGACCGAGCGCAGCCTGGTCGAGGCCGTACCCAATTAGCGTTTACCGCTGTTTGACACAGGGCCCGCCGGACAAATTCATTTCCGCTAAGCCACCGTCTCAGTACCCCATTGCCGCGCCAGCGGGATGGCGCCGGTCCGAGCCGCCCGCCAGCATACCGTCGGGCCGCACCAGAATCGCCTCGGCCGCGCCCCATCGGCCATAACGCTTGAACCGATAGCCCATGGCCTGGAGCTCATCCATGGCTTCTTTCGAAAACGCATTCGGTTCGTGCTGGATCACATCGGGCTGCCACTGATGATGAAACCGGGGCGCATCAACGGCTTCCTGAATAGTCATGCCGTAGTCGACCACGTTGATGAAAGTCTCCAGCGTAATCGTAATGATGCGCGAGCCTCCCGGGCTGCCCAATACCATGAACAGTTTTCCATCCTTGGTGACGATGGTGGGAGCCATCGAGCTGAGCGGGCGTTTGCCGGGCGCGATCGCATTGTTCTCGCCCTGGACCAGACCGTATAAATTGGGCACGCCCGGCTTCGAAGTGAAGTCGTCCATCTCGTCATTAAGGAAAAATCCCGTGTCGCCCGCCATGACATTGGCGCCAAAATACCGGTTGATGGTGTAGGTGGTGGACACCGCGTTGCCTTGGCCGTCGACAATCGAGAAATGCGTCGTGTTGGTGCCCTCATGCGGCGCCACGCCCTGTCTGACCTGGCTTGATGGCGTTGCCTTGCCCGGTTCAATCGCGGCGCGTATCTGTGCGGCGTATTTTTTCGACGTCAGGCGCGCGATGGGTGCCTTGACGAAATCGGGATCACCCAGCAAGGTATTGCGATCGACATAGGCGTGGCGCATGGCTTCGACCATGACATGGGTCGCGGCGGCCGAATGAAACCCCATCCTGGCCAGCGGATAGGGCTCGATGATATTTAAGATTTCGCACAAGGTGGTGCCGCCCGAACTGGGCGGCGGCGCCGAAATAACGTGGTAGCCCTCGTAGCTGCACTCGATAGGGCGAGTCTGTTCGACGTAATAAGCGGCGAAGTCGGCCTTGGTCAGAATACCGCCGTGAGCATTGCTGGCCCGGACAATGGCATCGGCGATCCGGCCCTTGTAGAACGCGTCGGCGCCCTCTTTTTCAATTAATTCCAGTGTCCTGGCCAGATTGGTCTGCACCAGACGATCCCCTACCTGGTAAGGTTTGCCATCGTTCAAAAAAATAGCGGCAATGTTGGGTTGCCGCGCAAACCGTTTACTGGGCCCGGTCAGCGCATCCAGATCGCCATACCCGCCGCTGCCGGTAAGAATGTCGATGTCGCCCCGCTCCAGCACGAAACCGTCGCGAGCCAGCCTGATGGCGGGATCCATGACTTGCTTGCGCGTCATGGTGCCGTATTGGCGCAGCGCCGTATCGAGCCCCATCACCGTGCCGGGCACACCGACCGCCAGGTAACCGTTCGTGCTTCGCCCCGGCACGACCTTGCCTTTGTCATCCAGATACATATCGCGCGTCGCGGCAAGCGGCGCCCGTTCGCGAAAATTGATGAAAACATTGCGGCCATCGGCCAGGTTCAATGTCATGAAGCCGCCACCGCCTATATTGCCGCAACAAGGATCAACCACAGCCAGCGCATAGCCCACCGCAACCGCGGCATCGACGGCATTGCCGCCCTGCCGCAAAATATCCACGCCGACTTCCGAGGCCAGATGCTGGGCAGTGACCACCATTCCGTGCCTGCCATAAGCAGGCTGCGGCGACACCGCCCGCGCCAGCGGCCCAATCATCAGAGCCAACACCACGGCCACTATATAGTTCATGGCGCCCCGGCGGCACAGGCTGCTGACAGCGCCACTAAGCGTAAACACCGATTCCGGCAATTTATCGTCACAATTTCCAGCGCGCTGTGTATGCGGCGATTGTTCCACTTCGATATATTTATGCATATTGATTCATGAAAACATATAAAACCGCTTGAGCACTTGCATTCCTGCCGCTGGCCGTACGAATGGCGCTAACCAACATGAAGCAGACCAAGGCCCGTGCAAGGCTGGTAAGTTTCACGCCGATAGGCTTGGTCGTCAAGGGGATCAGGGCTGCTTACGCCGGCAAAAGACCTGCGCACGGAGCTTGGCTCGACTCAAACATATTGAACCGGCCCTAGCCTCGGCTTCATACACTCGACTTCGTACAAGTCAGCAAGCGTGCCGCCGCCATTTATCGTAGAACGGAAAAAGGGCAAGTCCGGCTATCCCGGGCTTGCCCTTATTGTTTGCGGCGCCGCTATCCAACGTTTAGTGTCGCTCGGCTTAAAGTACCGCTCGGCTTAAAGTGCTGATAGGCTTGTGCCACTTGGCTTAGTGCCGATTGACGCTATAGGCATTGGAACGCGATGCCTGATACGCCACCAATTGGCCCACCACTTCCGCCCTGGATTTTGCGCTGGCGGGTTCCGTTGCGGGCGGATAATCCAGTGTGTTGCGGCTCAGTTGACCAGATATCCGGGCTTGAGCCAATTCAGCGACGACCTGTTGGCGGCTCTTGGACTGCGCGGCGGGCAGGCTAACCGGATAGTCCAGATTATTTTTGCTGATAAGGCCGGCAGCCTGGGCTTGGGCCAGTTCGGCAACAACCTGCGTCCGGGTTTTCGACTGCGACGTGGCGTTATCCAGGCTGGCCGCTTGTGCGGCACCGGCGATCAGGGAAAAAGAAGCTACCAATACTCCAATTGCGGTTTTCATACAATACTCCATCGGTTATTAAAACGAAGCAGCCTGGCGACATTGCCATTTTTGCGAAAGAAGAACTGCTTTCGATGTATGAAGTATCCACCTTGTTCGGCTTAGTATAAACCCCTATTTGTTGCAAACATATTTCCATTAATGAGATAATAAAAAATGAACATTCTTTATTAGTAAAAAATTATCACCAGTTTTGGAATAAACTATGGATGCATCCCTAGACGATATCGCCCTTTTCGTTGAGGTGGCCCGACGCAAAAATTTCAGTCGCGCTGCGGAATCCTCGGGCGTACCGGTGTCGACGCTATCGCGCCGCATCAGCGAACTGGAACGCTATATCGGCGTCAAGCTGTTCCGGCGCAGCACTCGCAAGGTTGAGCTGACCGAAGCCGGGGGGTTTATTTCGAACGCTGCCAAAATATCGTCGCCGAGGCGCGTATCGCCCACGAACAACTGCTCGAAGTAGCCCAACAGCCCAAGGGCCGCCTCAGGGTATCGATGCCAACCAGTCTGGCCGTAATTTTCATGCCCGACATCATACGGGACTTCAACGAGCTTTATCCGGAAATCGAATGCGAACTGGACCTTAGCATCAGGCCGGTAGACCTGCTTGCAGACCCTTTCGATCTGGTCGTCCGGTTCGGCCATCAGCCCGACTCGGGCGTTATATCGCGCCAAATCGCCAGTGTTTCGCTGGGACTTTACGCATCGGCGGATTACCTGGCGCGCCATGGCACGCCAGTTGTGCCATCGGAACTGAGCCAGCACGAATGCCTGCGCTCGTCCACAAGCAAGGCGGATTCCATCTGGACCCTGGCATCCGGGGGCAAAGTAGAAAAAATTCCCGTCTCCGGCCGCCTGTCCATCAATAGCGTCATCATGCTGCAGCGCATGGCCCTACAGGGCGCGGGCATCGTCCCCATGTCATGCATGTACGCGGGCTGCGTGATCCAACAGACTTCACTGATACGCGTCCTGCCCGAATGGGAATTCAGCCCCATCCCCTTGCTGGCCTTGTTCCCATCGCGCCTGATGCCCGCCAAGACGCGTGTGTTCATCGAATTCCTGCAAGCCCGCCTTCCCGTCATAAAGGCGGGCAAGGAGGGCTGGCCAAAATCCGTGAGCCAGCAAAAGGATGGCCATCTGGCACAAGCGGCTTGATTCGTTGCAGCATGGGGTAAACGTGGAAGGAGAACCGCAACCGGGCACTGGATGCGGACCGCTGCGGGGCATTTTGTCAGTCCACAGGCACACGCCCGATTTTCTCATCCAGAAATTCGAGCCTGTCCTGCCCCCAGAACAGTTCCTCTTCAAATGCATACGTGGGCGATCCGAACACACCTCGTTCGATGGCCTCGTTGGTGTATTGCCTGTATACCGAGCCGATCTCTTCGGTTGCCGCGCGGACCATCAACGTCTCGCCCGGCAAACCCTGCCGCCGCGAAATGGAAAGAAGCACGCTGGGATCGGAAATGTCCCGTTCTTCACACCATTGAGCCCGTAGGATGGCCTTGTATAACGACGCGGTATCAAGGCCGGCCTGATCAGCGGCAATGGCAAGGCGAGAGGCCAGGTCGCCATTGGGACACATATAGCGCGGCGTGATATTGATCGAAATACCCAGCCGCCGCATCCATCGTCTCAGTTCGGCCTGGCGATAGGCTTGCCGCTGTACCGACCGCTGGCCCAGCGGCACGCCGCCGGTACGTGAATAGACATGAAGGAGATCCACCGGCTTATGGCGAACGGCGACACCATGGCGCAGCGCCATGGCGTGGAGCCGGTCCGCGCCCAGATAGGCCCAATCCGAATTGATCCAGAAATAGTAGTCGATTACCCTCATGCTCCGCGCCCGGACAATTGCCCGGCGATGGGAAGATCCGCCGTTTCGGACCGCATGCGCCAGGCGCTGAGGAAGGCAATAACACCCAGCCCTGTCAGATACCAGACAATGTAATGAGGGCTGCCATCACCCGCGGCCAAAAGCCAGGTTGCGACGATAGGCGCCAGTCCACCGCCGATTGCGCCGGAAATCTGCACGGCCAGCGAAATACCGCTGTAACGCACCTCGGAAGGGAATTGATTTGAAAACAGACTGCCCTCGGGTCCATAAAGGCATGCGTACACTAGCCCTATGGCA
>DATCYE010000266.1:0-6877 GCA_036570485.1 Pusillimonas sp.
GTTCCGGCCGTAGGCGGCAGCGGCGGCTTCCTGTTCCGGCGTGGCGCCGCCAACGATGGCGCCCACCTGAGCGGCCGCTTCGAACAGTTTGGCGGTTTTGTAACGCACCACCTGCAAATAGCGATCCAGCGAAACATCGGGATCGTGCACGTTCAGCAGTTGCAGCACTTCGCCTTCGGCAATGACGGTGGTGGCCGCCGACAAGACGGACATGGCCGGCATGGAGTTCGATTCCACCATCATTTCGAACGAACGCGAATACAGGTAGTCGCCCACCAGCACGCTGGCGGCGTTGCCGAATACTGCATTGGCGGTGCTGCGACCGCGCCGCAGGTCGGACTCGTCGACAACGTCGTCATGTAGCAAGGTGGCCGTGTGAATGAATTCGACCACAGCAGCCAGCAGATGGTGATTGGCGCCTTTATAGCCCAGGGCATTGGCCATCATCAGCACCATGGCGGGGCGCATGCGCTTGCCTCCCGCGCCCACGATGTAGTCGCCTATCGTGCGGATCAGGACAACGTCTGAATCAAGGCGCGCGCGTATTACCGCATCGACCGCCTTCATATCGTCTTCAATAGGGGCAATTAACTCGGGGAGATTCAAAGCGTGGTCCGGGTCTAAAGTTAGTGTTGATAAGGTCCTACGGATCAAGGCTAGGATTATACGTGACGCCACCGGCGACCGGACTTCGGCAAATTAGCGATAATGTGGGTTTTGCCTGTGATTTGTTCCTGGAGATTCTTGTGACTGCCAACGATTTGAGTACGCTGATTGGTCGCGCCGAACGTGTTCTGGCGCAACTTGAGGCGTGGCTTCCCCCCGCTCCTCCCGAAATTGACTGGACGGCGCATGCGTTTCGCTGGCGCAAGCGCGGGGCACGCGGATGGCTGGACGCAGTGCAGCACGTATCCAGCATCGATATGCAGGATCTTCAGCACATTGAACGGCAAAAGTCCGTTATCGACAGGAATACACAACACTTCCTGCACAAGAAGCCGGCCAACAACGTGTTGATGACCGGCGCACGCGGCACGGGGAAAAGCTCTTTGGTCAAGGCCATGCTGGCTGCGTACGGCGACCAGGGACTGCGCCTTATCGAGGTCGACAAGGCCGACATGGGCGATTTGGGCGACATCGTCGATCTGGTCGGCGGGCGGCCCGAGCGCTTTATTATTTTCTGCGACGATCTGTCTTTCGAGGAAGGCGAGCCTGGCTACAAGGCGTTGAAGTCGGTGCTGGACGGCTCGGTCAGTGCCTCGGGCGAGAACGTGCTTATCTACGCCACGTCGAATCGCCGGCATTTGATGCCGGAATACATGAGCGAAAACCTCAGCGCCAAGCACCAGTCCGACGGCGAAATCCATCCGGGCGAAACTGTAGAAGAAAAAATATCGCTCTCTGAGCGCTTCGGCCTGTGGCTGTCGTTCTACCCTTTCAAGCAAGACGACTACCTGGACATCGTGTACTACTGGCTGGGCGTACATGGCTGCTCGCCGGCAGATATCGAAGCCTCGCGTACGGAAGCGCTGCAGTGGGCCTTGGAACGCGGCTCACGCTCGGGTCGGGTTGCGCGTCAGTTTGCGCGCGACTGGGCGGCGCGTCATGTCTGAAACGACGCAGCAAGCGCCTTCGGGCAAGCCGTTTATCAAGGTGGCGGCGGGCCTGATTCTGCAGCCCGACGGCCAATTGCTGCTGGCACAGCGGCCCGAGGGCAAGCCCTGGGCAGGCTGGTGGGAATTGCCCGGCGGCAAGATCGAAGCGGGCGAAACCACGCTGCAAGCCCTGGCCCGCGAGCTTGAAGAAGAGCTGGGTATAAAGGTTACCGATGCCTCGCCCTGGGTAACCTATACCCACGAATATCCCAAGAACATCGTAGAGCTGTCGTTTTGCCGGGTTTACGGCTGGACGGGCACGCCCGCAGGCCTTGAGAACCAGGCACTGGCCTGGGTCGACCCGAAAGCGGCTTTGCCCGTCGGGCCCCTGCTGCCCGCCACCGAACCGCCCATGCGCTGGCTGCAATTGCCTGAACAGTATCTGGTCACATCCATAGGCAGTCAGGCGGGGCTTGCGCCCTATTTGGAAAAACTGGCGCTGGTTCTGCAGCAAGGCATCGAACTGGTGCAGTTTCGCGAACCGGCCTGGGCAAGCGCCTCAGAAGCCGAAACCTATGCCGCGTTCCAGCGGATTGTGCAAATATGCCATGACGCCGGAGTCCGCTGCCTGGTCAACAGTTGTCATCCGGAAAGCTGGTGGGCGCAGGCCGATGGCGTGCACTTCAGGGCGGCGGATGCCGCGACGGCCGCAGCCAAAGACAAAGTCTCTGGCTTGATCGGGGTATCGGCGCACAATGCCACCGATCTGGCGACAGCGCGCGCCCTGGGCGCCGACTTTGCCGTGCTGGGTCATGTGCTGGATACGCCCTCGCATCCCGGCCAGCCGGGCATGGGCTGGAAGCAATTTGCCGCACTGGCATCCCAAGCCGGCTTGCCGGTGTTCGCCATAGGCGGGCAATCAGTTGCCACACAAAGCGAAGCGCGGCAAAACGGGGCGCACGGCATCGCCGGCATACGCGGCCTGTTGAATCAAGGCTGAAG
The DNA here is from genome assembly GCA_036570485.1 of Pusillimonas sp. GTDB lineage: Bacteria > Pseudomonadota > Gammaproteobacteria > Burkholderiales > Burkholderiaceae_B. The sequence continues at coordinate 2,598 of DATCYE010000266.1, forward strand.
CAAACACGCCGCCAGATCGATCAAGGTTCTGGCAAGGTGGCGGCCTCCCAGCCGCCACCCAGCGCTGCAATCAGTTGTACGCTGGCCGCCAACCGGTCGGATGCCAGCGACAGCGCAGCCCTTTCGGTGCTAAGCGCGGTGGTTTCCACTTGCACCACGCTTAGGTAATCGATCAGCCCCGCTTCGTACTGGTTCTGCGTCAGGCGCAGGGATTCCCGGGCGGCCGCCAATGCACGGCCTTGCGTAGCCTGCTCCTGGCCCAGCACGTGCAACTGCACAAGATAGTCTTCCACTTCGCGCAAGGCGGTCAGCACCGTCTGGCGGTAAGCGGCCGCTTGCGCATCGTAGCCCGCACGCGCCTCTTTGACCTGGGCCTCGCGGGCGCCGCCGTCAAAAATAGTCAGTGCCAACGCCGGACCCAACGACCAGAAGCTGGCGGGCGCAGTCAGCCATTGCGCCCATTGCCCGCTGCGATAGCCGGCCTGCGCGCTTAACGTCAGATCAGGAAACCAGGCCGCCTGCGCCACGCCTATGCGCGCATTGGCTTGCGCTGTGCGTCGTTCAGCCGCCGCCACATCGGGCCGCCTTTGCAGCAACTGGGACGGCAGGCCGACAGGTATGGCCGGCACCGCCGCCAACGTAACGGAGGGCTCCAACGTGAACGCAGAAGGCGCTTTGCCCAGCAGCACCGCAATGGCATGCTCCAGCTGCGCTCTTTGCCAATCCAGTGCCAGTAACTGTGTGCGGCCGTTTTCCAGCTGGGCGCGCGACACTTCGACATCGGCCTGCGCCGCCACCCCGGCGTTGTACCGATTCTGCGTCATGGTCAACGACCGTTCGTAGGCCGCCACCGTTTGCTGCAACAGTCGCTTTTCGGCATCCATGATGCGTAGCCGAAAATACGTTTGGGCCAGCGTCGACTGCATGCTTAAACGGGTGGTGGCCACATCAGCGGCACTGGCTTGCAGCCCCGCGCTGCTGGATTCGACCGAACGGCGCACCTTGCCCCATAGATCGGGCTCCCAACTTACGTTGCCGCTAAGTATGTACTGATTACCGGCGCTATCGCCCCCGCCGGAGAACGAGCCACCGCTGTTACTGCCGCTACCCGAACGGGTGCCGGAAGCCGATGCACCCAGTGTCGGGAAAAAACCCGAACGACTCGATTGCAGCAGTGCCTGCGCCTGGCGATACTGCGCTTCAGCCTGAACGATACTCAAGTTGGATGCTTGCAAGGCCTGCATTAAATCGCTTAAGACCGCATCGTTAAAGAGCTGCCACCAATCGCCTCGCAACGCATCGTCACCCGGTTGCGCCTGTACCCAGCCCTGGCTGGCAGCCACAGCGGCAGAGCTGCTTGGCGAGGCAGCCAGAACCTCTTTATAAGCCAGGCCGGTATCGATAGGCGGACGTTGATAGTCGGGCCCCATGGCGCATGCAGTCAGCATCAATGCCAGGGCGGGTACTGCCAACCGTTGCAGGATAGCTCGGCGAAATGGATTCAGCACAACAAAGGTGTTCATAGTTTTCCGAAACTCAAAAAAGCAGCCATGCCATGCGCGCAACATTATGCCTGCGGCGCGATCAGTACGCCGCGCTTGCGATTCGCCCAAAGACGGAAACGATCCAGATACAGATAGACCACCGGCGTTGTATAAAGGGTCAGTATCTGGCTTAGTATTAGCCCGCCAACTATGGTCAGGCCCAGTGGGCGCCGCATTTCCACGCCGGCGCCCGTGGCCAGAACCAGCGGCAAGGCGCCGAACAGCGCCGAAACAGTGGTCATCATTATGGGCCGGAAACGCACCAGGCATGCCTGGTAAATGGCTTCGCGCGAGGACAGGCCATCGCGCCGTTCGGCCAGCAAGGCGAAGTCGACCATCATGATGGCGTTCTTCTTCACGATGCCGATCAGCAGGAATACGCCGATCAGAGCGATCAGTGAAAACTCTTCGCCCAGCATCAGCAAAGCCAGCAAGGCGCCAATACCTGCCGAGGGCAAGGTCGAGAGAATGGTGATGGGGTGCACATAGCTTTCGTACAGTATGCCCAGAACGATATACATGGTCAGCAAAGCGGCCAATATCAGCCAGGGCTGCTGCGCCATGGATTCTTGCAAAGCCTGGGCCGTACCCTGAAAGCCGGCTTGTATCTGCTGGGTAGGCAAACCGGTACGCGCCACCGCATTCTCGATGGACTGCGTGGCCTGCTCCAGTGAGACGCCGGGCGCCAGGCTGAAAGAGATCGATTCGGCTGCGAACAGCCCCTCATGACTTACCCTAAGCGGAGCATTGCCCACTTCAAAACGCGTGAAGGCGGACAGGGGTACACGATTTCCGTCAGCCGTAACAACCTGCACCTGCTTGAGCGATTCGGCATCCTGCGCATAGCGCTCATCTACGCCCATGACAACGTGATACTGATTCAAGGGCCCATAGATCACCGACACCTGTCGTTGGCTGAAGGAATTATTCAAGGTCGAGGCAATCAAGGACATATTCACGCCCAGGCGGGTGGCCTCATCCCGATCAATGACCAGCTCGACGCGACGCCCCTTGTCGTCGATATCTGTGTCAACATCGACCAGTTCCGGCAGGCCCGCCATGGCCTGCTGTACCTTTGGCAGCCACTCTTTAAGCAAGGCCAGTTCGCTGCCCAACAGGCTGTAGTCGTAAGAGCCCGAACTGTCTTGGCGCCCCCCCATAAAGATGTCCTGCTGCGGTACCAGTGTCAGGCGCGCGCCTGGCACACCCAGGAATTTTCCGCGCAAGCGATTCACGATCTGGGCCGCGCTGGCATTACGCTCGGCCAGAGGCTTTAGCTGGATCATCATGAAGCTGGAGTTGCTGCCGCCGCGCCCTCCCACAAAACCGGTAACGCTTTCAATGGCCGGATCCTGCAACAGGGTTTGCCTGAACTGGTCCAATTTTGGCCGCATGGCATGAAAGGACGTGCCTTGATCGACACGAAAAAAGCCCAGCAGTTGCCCGGTATCCTGCTGCGGAAAAAAGCCCTTGGGGACGACCGTATACAAATAAAAATTAAGCCCTATCGTTGCCGCCAGCAGCAGCATCATGAAGCGGCCGTGAGCCAGCGCCCACCCCAGCGAATGCTTGTAGCCGCGCCAGAAAAAAGCCCCCACGCTGCGCCTTCGGCTTGCTGCCCCCGAAGGGGGCGCTTTTTGCCTTGGGGCGGCCCGGCGGCAAAAAAAAGCCCTCATGGCCTGAAAAGCACGTGTCAGCATGCCCGCGCTACGTGCCTGACGCTGCGGGCTCGCTCGCAAGATGCGCGCGCACATCATGGGCGTCAAGGTTACGGAAATCAGCAAAGACACCAGTATGGACACCGACAGCGTAACGGCAAACTCGCGGAACAGGCGACCGATCAACCCACCCATAAGCAGCATGGGTATGAACACGGCCACCAGCGACAGGCTCATTGCCAGCACGGTAAAACCCACCTCGCGCACGCCACGTATGGCGGCGCGCATGGGTGGCACGCCTTTCTCGATATGGCGCATGATGTTTTCCAACACCACGATGGCATCGTCGACCACAAAACCGGTTGCCACAATCAGGGCCATCAGCGAGATCGTGTTCAGGGTATAGCCGAACCACAGCATCAGGCTGAAGGTGGTGATCAGCGATGCGGGTACCGCTATGGCGGGAATAAGCGCGGCGCGCAGATTGCGCAGAAACAGCAGCACCACCAGTACGACCAGCACCACGGCGATCAGCAGCGTGATCTCCGCCTCGTGCAGTGAAGCGCGTATGCTGGGCGTGCGGTCCTGCGCAACGGTTAGCACAACGTGAGCGGGCAGCATAGCTTCGAAGGCCGGCAACTGGTCGCGTATGGCATCGACTGTGTCGATAATATTGGCATCGGCCTGACGACGTATGATCAGCAGCACGGCCTGCCTGTCGTTGAAGAAGCCGGCGTTGAACAGGTCTTCGACCGAATCCTCGACGGTGGCGACATCTTGCAACCGTATCGGTGACCCATCGCGCCAGGCGACGATCAGCGGCTTGTATTGTTCGGCCCGCGTCAGTTGCCCGCCCGAGCTAAGCTGCCAGTTATAGCGGTCATTCTCGACCACGCCGTTGGGCCGCATGGTGTTGGCGTTAGACAATGCGGCGCGCACGTCGTCCAGCGCCACACCCGCGCTGTTCAGTGCCTGCGGGTTCAAGCTGACACGTATGGCGGGCAGCGAACTTCCTCCGACCTGGACTTCGCCCACCCCCACGACCTGCGATAGTTTCTGCGCCAGCACGGTGGACGCC
>DATCYE010000267.1:0-4970 GCA_036570485.1 Pusillimonas sp.
TGAAGTCGTTTTGGGCACCATAGAACAAAATCAGGGCGCCCTACCCCATGCCCATCCTGGCATCGAACAGATCTGCTATCTGCTATCGGGCTCGGCAATTGTCGAGGTAGAAGGCGAACGGGGCGAAATGCAGGCCGGCGACTGCTGCTATTTCCCGCCCGACACACAGCACATATTCACCGTAACCAGCAATGAGCCAGCAAGGCTGCTGGTCATCTATTCCCCGCCTTACGAGGAAAACCCATCGCGGGTCATCCGCTAACCCCCTTCATAAAACATAGCCGGATTCATTCCGCAGCAACGGAGACAAACATGAAATCAACAAACAAACACCTTCGCCTTTCCACTGTCCTTGGCAAGCTCACACAGAAAAAACTGCTTGCCGGCGCACTACTCGGTCTGGCGGCTTGCGGCACAACCGCCATGGCGGCCTACCCCGAGAAGCCCATTAGCCTGATCGTGCCCTTCCCGGCCGGCTCGGGTACAGACGCGGTCGGGCGGATTTTCGCCGAGGAACTGAGCACACTGCTTGGCCAGCCGGTCATCGTGGAAAACAAACCGGGAGCAAATGCGACCATAGCGGCCAATTACGTGGCCAAGGCCAAACCGGACGGCTACACCTTATTCGTTACCACCAACACATCTCATTCAGCAGCGCCATGGTTGATGAAAAATGTTGCTTACGATCCCATCAAGGACTTCACTCCCATCGCACGCGGCGGAAACCTGCCCTTCTTGCTGGTTACCAACCCCAGTCGGCCGTACAAAACGGTGCAAGAACTCATGAAGTTCGCCAAAAGCAATCCGGACGTGGTGACTTATGCATCCGGCAATAGCACCGGCATTGTGGCGGGCGCCACCTTCGGCGTGCAAGCAGGACTGAAGCTCCTTCATGTGCCCTACAAAGGCACACCCCAGGCTCTGACCGACCTTGTCGGCGGCCAGGTCGACTTTATGTTCACCGACTTCACATCCGGTATGCCTTTCGTGAAGTCCGGCCGCCTGCATGCCATGGCCGTATCGACCGCGAAGCGCAGCGAACTGGTACCCGACCTGCCCTCAATGGAGGAGGTCGGCATGCCGGACTTCGATATCAATTCCTGGAATGGCTACTTTGGGCCGGCGGGCATGTCGCCCGACGTGGTCAAGGTGTTGAACAATGCTATCAACAAGATCGTCAGTACCCCGGCAACCAAGACTCGCCTTGCGCAACTGGGCTTCGACGCGTTTAGCGGCACGCCCGAAGAGTTCTCCGCCTTCGTAAAAGACCAGTATGCTCTTTGGGGTAAATGGATCAAGGCAGCCGGAATCGCTCAACAATGATAAAGAAGCAAACCTGCGCCGGGCCCTTGGATGGCATACGGATACTCGACTTGAGTTCCGTGGTGATGGGCCCTTATGCAACCCAGATTCTTGGCGATCTGGGCGCCGACATTATCAAGGTGGAGCCGCCGGCCGGCGACAACATGCGCGCGGTGGGCCCCATGCGCAATCCGGGCATGGGGGCCATCTACCTGCACCTTAATCGCAATAAGCGCTCGGCGGTTCTAGACTTGAAAACGGCCGATGGACGCCAGGCGTGCCTGGCACTGGCCAAGACGGCCGATGTGCTGCTCTACAACACCCGCCCGCAGGCCATGGCCCGCCTGGGTCTGGACTACAACGCCGTTGCCAAGGTCAACCCCAAAATCGTCTATGTGGGCGCGTATGGCTTCGGCAATCGTGGGCCGTATGCAGGCCGGCCGGCCTACGACGATTTGATCCAGGGTATGACAGCCATCCCGGCCCTATACCAACAAAACTCGGGCGATGTTCCACGCTATGCGCCCCTGACACTGGCCGACCGCGCCGTCGGCATGCATGTAGCCATTGCCATTCTGGCCGGAGTCGTGCAGGCGCGCTCATCGGGCCAGGGCCAGGAAATCGAAATACCGATGTTCGAGGCCATGGCGCAGTTGGTGCTCGGCGATCACCTGGGCGGTCGGACCTTCGACCCACCCATGGGTTCCACCGGCTACGCTCGGTTGCTGGTTGCGCACCGCCGGCCCTACGCCACGTCCAATGGTTATATCAGCGTACTGATCTATAACGACAAGCACTGGGCACGCTTCTTCCAGCTGATAGACCGGCCTGACTTGCTCGCCGACCCGCGTTTCAGCACGCATACCGCAAGATCCCGGCACATCAACGAAGCATACAGCCTGGTGGCCGACGTGCTGGCAGGCAACACCAACGAATACTGGCTGCAAGCCTTAGGTTCGGCCGATATTCCCGCCGCGCCGCTGTATAACGTGGACGACCTGATCGACGACCCGCATTTGCAACAGGTACAGATGCTGCAAGCACTGCAACACCCCACAGAAGGCCGCATGCGATCGCCCGCGCCAGTGGGCAGTTACTCCAAAACCCCGCTAAGCATACGGCGCCACGCGCCACGCCTGGGGGAACATACACAAGAAATCCTGCAGGAAGTCGGACTTGACCCTGCATTTATCGACAGCGTACTTGGTCAGGCAAAGCCTGCCATAGACCAGCGGGACAAGGAAACATCGTGAGCTTCATATTATCGGACGAACATCAGGCTCTGGTTTCGGGCGTCGAAAGCCTGTGCAGCCGTTATACCGACGATTACTGGCTGGAACGTGATCGCGACGGGCAATACCCCCATGATTTCCATCGCGACCTGGCGCAGGCCGGGTGGCTGGGCATAGCCATGCCGGAAGAATATGGCGGATCGGGCCTGGGCATGTCGGAAGCCGCCCTGATGATGCACACCATTTCACGTTCGGGCGCGGGCTTCTCGGGCGCGTCGGCTGTTCACATGAACATTTTCGGCTTGAATCCCGTTGTGGTTTTCGGCACACCCGAACAACGCGCCAAGGCATTGCCGCCACTAATTAAAGGCGAGCAAAAAGCCTGCTTCGCGGTAACCGAACCCGACGCGGGATTGGATACGACCAAGCTTTCCACTCGCGCCGTGCGCGAGGGCGACAGCTACGTCGTGCACGGGCGAAAAATCTGGATAGCCACGGCTCAGGTTGCTGACAAGATGCTGCTGCTGGCGCGCACTACGCCTTTATCCGCAGTCAAAAAACCGACGCAGGGCCTGTCCCTGTTCTACACCGATCTGGATCGAACAAAAATAGAAGTGCGTGAAATCGAAAAAATGGGCCGCAAATCGGTCGACTCCAATATGCTGTTCATCGATGGCCTGCGCATTCCGATTCAAGACCGCATAGGGGAAGAAGGCAAGGGTTTCGAATACATACTGCGTGGCCTGAACCCAGAGCGCATCCTGATTGCTTCCGAAGCAGTGGGGCTGGGCCGCTGCGCGCTGGCGCACGCCGTCGATTACGCCAATGAACGTGTGGTATTTGGCCGTGCCATCGGCAAAAATCAAGGCGTACAACACCCGCTGGCCCAAGCGTGGATGCAACTGGAGGCGGCCGACCTGATGGTCAAGAAAGCGGCTTATCTCTATGACAACGACCTGCCCTGCGGCGAGTTTGCCAATACGGCCAAGTACCTGGCGGCGGAAGCGGCTTTCAATGCCTGCCAGACCGCCGTGCTGACATTGGGCGGCATGGGCTATGCCAAGGAATACCACGTAGAACGCTATTTGCGTGAAAGCTTCATTCCCCGTATTGCACCGGTGAGCCCTCAATTGATCATGTGTTTTATCGCCGAAAAAGTGCTGGGCCTGCCCAAATCTTATTAACAGGCCGAGGGCTGCAGCATTTGCGGCGGCCCCGGTGCCTTCTTAGAAGCTCTGCTCTATAAAACGACAGGCTGCGCGCAATTTCTTCGCCTTGTCTTCGATATTATCTTCGATACGATACAAGGGTCCGGCAATCGAAATCGCATAGGCGTTGCCCGACACCCGTACCGGCCAGGCAATGGCGCCAACGTCGTCCATCGATTCGCCCAGGTTGGCGAACCACCCACGCTCCAGCGACGCCTGAATATTGGCCTCGACCGCTTTCGGAGTAACCAGGGTGTGTTCGTTATATTTCTGCAGGGTGCTGGCGGAAAGCAGTTTCAGCCTTTCCTGCTCGCCCATGGTAGACAACAAGGCCTTGCCCAAGGAATTGGCATGGACATCGCGCTGCGAACCCGCGACGCCGACATAGCTGATGGGGTGCGGCGAGGCCAGGACCTCCAGATAGACCACACGATTATTCAGATCCAGCTTGCCCAGCACGACCGTTTCCGACGTGGTATCACGCAACTCTTCCAGGCTGGGCAGCACCCTTTCCAGAATCGGATCGGCCCTGGAAATACGCTGCGCCATGGCTAAAAGCCGGCCGGTAGGATAATAGCCCTGCCTGCGCCCCGCCTCGTACAGATAGCCCAGGCTCGTCAGTGTGCGCAATAAAGCCAGACAGCTGGAAACCGGAGCGTCCAGATGGCGCGCAAGTTCAGACAAGGAAAGCGGTTTGGCCTCGCGAGCGAAGATCTCGATGATCTCGATGACCCGCAGCGCCGTTTTGACATTTGATTCCGGTTTTTTGGGGGGCATGATCTTCTTCTCGGCCGGCGAAATAATCCAAGCAAGGGGCCGGCGCGCGCGCCAGCCCAGCCTGTCTTACTTGTCGCTTTTGTCTTTCAGCTGCGGCAGGGCCGAACTGCCGGCGGGCGCCAGCAGGCCGGTCTGAACGTAAGTGAACAACTTTTCGCGTGTATCGACGATGTCCAGGTTGCGCATGGTCAGTTGTCCGATACGGTCGCGCGGCGAGAACGTGGAGTCGCCCTTTTCCATGGTCAGACGCTCGGGCTTGTAGGTCAGGTTGGCCGAACGTGTATCCAAAATGGAATAATCGTTGCCGCGACGCAGTTCGATGGTGACTTCGCCGGTAACGGCGCCAGCAACCCAGCGCTGGGCGGTTTCGCGCAGCATGATGGCTTGCGGATCGAACCAGCGCCCTTGATACAGCAGGCGGCCCAGCTTCAGACCGTTCATGCGGTACTGC
>DATCYE010000268.1:0-3418 GCA_036570485.1 Pusillimonas sp.
CTCGTCGGCTTCGGCCGCAGAATAAGCACGCGACACCCTAAGCTGATTGATGACGCTTGTAGGAGGCAGGTCAGGCAGCAATTGGCCGTAGGCGGACGATGAAAACGCCACCAACCGGCTATTGCCGGTAAACACCATGGCCTCGGTCACGCCGCTGACCTCACGCAGCCGGGTAATTGCCATGACCATGTCCGTATCGCTGGCATTGGACAGCTTGCCGGCCATTTCCTTGGCGCGCGCGTTCAAATCGCCCAACTGCGAGTCCAGCGCGGCGCGCCCCAGATTGAGCCCCGCTTCCAGCGCGCTGTCTACCCGGACGTTGAACCAGGATTCGATGGACCGCGACATAAACTGCACGGACAACACATAGATCAGGGCTCCCGGCAACACACCGATCAGGGCAAAATACAAGGCAAAGCGAGCCGTCAGGCGGGCACCGAACTGGCGCCGACGAATCTGGCGCATAAGGCGCGCCGCCAGCACCACCACCCACGAAATCAGGGCGACGGCCAGAATGCCGTTCAGCACCAGCAAAGTATCGTACTGTTGGGCATAGCGCGAAGCATTGCCCGTGGACCACACCAATAGGGCCAGCAGCGCCAGAGCGCTGACTGCGGCGACAACCAACGCCGCCCGCAAGCTCCAGCGGACTAATGCTGGGGCTCGTCGACGGAGATTGAAAAAGTGAAGTTTTTCCATGGAGTAGCCAAGGACCAGGCGCTGCTGTTAATCGCGTCGACCTGGAAGGGACGAGCCAGAAGGGAGGTATCCAGACGCACGCGGATACGCCCCTGATACAGTTCATTGTGTTCAAGATCCTTGGCATCGGCAACCGCCCAGCCACGTATATTTCGGACCAACGACAGGGCGTCGTCGAGCGACGATTCGGGCAAGGAAAGTTCGCCTGTACCCACCCGCCATTGCCGCGTCAGCGCGTTATAGACAATACGCCAAGTCTGCTGCTCGTTCACGACGACCTTGTCGAACCACCACCAGCGCTCGGACACGATCTCGACATCGGCGGTGAAATAAACCGGCACGCCTTTTTGGGCAATATGACGCAGATCGCCCGTGACGGCAAGCTCGACGTCGGCATCGATGTACAGTTTGCCGTCGCGCACCTGCGGTTCCACCCTTACGACGCGCTCGCCCTCGTCCACCATGCCGGTCTGGGCATGCGCGGCCAGAGACACACACAGGAACAGCGAAAGCAGAATTCGAAGCATGAACGCTCACCAGCACATAAAGCAGGACCAAGGCGCCATTTTTGACGACTCAAGCCGTCTTGGCAAACAAAGCGTAGAAAAACCCATCGTGAGACACCAGCGTATCGTCTGTCAGCGGCAGCAGTTGCCCCGGCGCCGGGAGTCTGACGGCATCGTTATGCCGTTCCAGGAACCGTGTAGCCTGGTGCTCTCCTTCTTGGGGAAAAATAGAACATGTCGCATAAAGCAAATGACCTCCCGGCTTGACCGTTTGCCACAAGGAATCGATGATTTTCCGCTGCAAGGCTGCCGTCTTGGCCAAGTCGGCTTCGCGGCGCAGCCAGCGAATGTCGGGATGGCGGCGCACCACACCCGACGCGGTGCAAGGCACATCGGCCAGCACCGCATCGAAGGGTTTGCCGTCCCACCAAGCCTTCAGATCGGCCACATCGGCGCAGTGCGTGGTCACTCCCGGGCGGTCCAGGCGCAACCGCCGCAAGTTCTGGCCCACCCGCGCAAGACGCAAAGGATCAGAATCGAGCGCCAGCAGTTCGACCTCGGCGCGCTCCAGGATGTGAGCGGTTTTCCCGCCAGGCGCAGCGCAGGCATCCAGAACGCGCATGCCATCGCGCAGCGGCAGCAAGGCGCCCGCCTGCTGCGCGGCCAGGTCTTGCACCGACCACCAGCCCTCTTCGAAACCGGGCACCGCCTGAACGGGGCGAGGAGTGAGCAGGACGAGGCCTGGCCCACCGGTTGGAACTGCGGCTATGCCGGCCGCTTCCAGCGCGCCCTGAACCGCCTGAACGGAAGTGAGCCGAGTATTGACCCGCAAGGCCATGGGACCTGGTACATCAGCCGCTTCCAGCAAGGCCCGCCATTGATCCGGGTAAGTGCGACGCAAGCGTGCCACCCACCAATCCGGATGATTGAACACGGCTTCTTGATTTTCTTGCGCCTGCGCTAAAATAGCAGGTCTTTCGCGTATGAAGCTTCGCAGGCTGCCGTTCAGCAAGGCCTTGTAGGCCCGCATTTTTTTCTGGCTGTCTACCGCGCTTACGGCCTGATCCACCACCGTATGCACGGCATACACGGGCTTGCGATGCACGGCACTGGAATTGACCGGCGCATCGTCGGTGTGCTCCAGCGCTGTGTCCAGCAGGGTCAACGACACCAGCAACACCGCATCGAACAAAGGGTTGGGCGGGGTGCGACGCACCAGTATTTGCTTTACGGCACGCGCCAGGCCCAGCCTGCGCATGACATGAAACGATACCGCCTGAGCCGGCGCCCGCAGGGCCGTCGGCGTTTCGGCCAAGCTGTCCGACAGCGAACGCCCTGCCAATACCGCCTGCACATTCTGTGCGCTGGCCAAAATGATGTCGGATAAAGGGGCTTGTTTGAAAGAAGTATCGGGCACGAATGCAAAGACCTGCGTGAGTTCGCTTTGATCTGGACTTTATCATCAATTCGGACCAGAGACCTGCCGTTAAAGGCCTACCGTTAAAATTATGTTTCTTTATCGAGCCCCAGGCTCAACGAGGTAATCCATGAGTTCCCCAAAAGTCGGCTTCGTCAGCCTGGGATGTCCCAAAGCGCTGGTTGACTCCGAGCGCATACTGACCCAGTTGCGCACCGAAGGCTATGTCATCACGCCTGACTACGACAACGCCGATGTGGTGGTGGTCAACACCTGCGGCTTCATCGACAGCGCCAAGGCCGAATCGCTGGACGCCATCGGCGAAGCCATTGCCGAAAACGGCAAGGTCATCGTTACCGGTTGCATGGGCGTCGAAGAGGCCGTGATCCGCGAGGTTCACCCCGCTGTGCTTGCGGTTACCGGCCCTCAGCAGTACGAACAGGTCGTACGGGCAGTGCATGAGGCCGCCCCACCCAATCTGAAACACGACCCCTACACCGACCTGGTGCCCCCGCAAGGCATCAAGCTGACGCCTCGCCACTATGCCTACCTGAAAATATCCGAAGGCTGCAACCATCGTTGCAGCTTCTGTATTATCCCGTCGATGCGCGGCGACCTGGTCAGCCGCCCCATCGGCGATGTCATGGGCGAAGCCGAGCGCCTGGTCAAGGCAGGGGTCAAGGAACTGCTGGTTATCTCGCAAGACACCAGCGCCTACGGCGTCGATGTCAAGTTCCGCAGCGGGTTCTGGAACGGCCGCCCAATCAAGACGCACATGACGCAGCTTAGCGAGGCG
>DATCYE010000269.1:0-10725 GCA_036570485.1 Pusillimonas sp.
ATCGGGGTGGTATGCAACCGATTTTCGCAATAACGGTGCCGCGCCGAGCGCCAAGCCGGCGGCATCTTCTGATGCGGCAGCCGCTGGCGGCTCAAGTAGCAGCACGAGCAGCAGCGGCTCCGCGCCGCCTGCCGGCAACACATCGTCGTGACCGGGCAAAAAGCAAATCGCATGCGTTTTTTCAAGCGCTATTTCATTACCGGATTGCTGATCTGGATTCCCCTGATCATCACGGTATGGGTTATTGCCCTGTTGATCGGCACGCTGGAAAGCGTCGTGCCGGCATTCCTGTCCTCGCAGTCGCTATTCGGCTATCGCATTCCCGGTTTTCAACTGGTACTGGTGCTGGCCGTGGTGCTGATTACCGGTTTGCTGGGCGCCAACTTCCTGGGTCGTGCCCTGGTCGAGCGCTGGGAGCAGTTGCTGGGCCGTATTCCTCTGGTGCGGTCGATCTATAATTCGGTCAAGCAAGTCAGCGATACGGTGCTTGCGCCGAACGGCCAGGCCTTTCGGGAAGCCGTGCTGGTGCAATACCCCCGGCAGGGCGCATGGACGATCGCCTTCCTGACGGGGGCGCCCAGCGGCGAGGTCGCCGAGAAGCTGGGCAACGACTTTGTTAGCGTGTATGTTCCGACTACGCCGAACCCGACGTCGGGCTTTTTCCTGATGATGCCCCGCGACGATGTGCACGTGCTCGACATGAGCGTCGACGCGGCACTGAAGTACATTGTTTCCATGGGTGTTGTGGCACCCGGTTCAGTCAAGGCGCTGGAAGCCGGCCACGAGGCGGTATCGGTGGTCGAAGCAGCTCAGCGTATCGACGCGGCCCAGGATGCGGACTCATCCGGCAGCGACCGGCCCTGATTTTTATTTGCAAGAATTTTATATACGGAGTAATCCTTGATGCGTACCTGCTATACCGGCGAGGTCAGTAAAGAACATCTTGACCAGACAGTGACCTTGTTTGGCTGGGTTCATCGCCGCCGCGATCACGGAGGTGTAATTTTCATCGACCTGCGCGATCGTGCGGGCTTGGCCCAGATCGTGGTCGATCCGGACAACATCAAGGCTTTCTCTACGGCCGAAGACATACGCAATGAATTTTGCGTGCGCGTGACTGGCCTGGTGCGCTTGCGCCCCGCCGGCACCAGCAACCCCGAGTTGAAATCCGGTGAAATCGAAGTGCTGTGCCGCGAAATCGAAGTGCTGAATCCTTCGGTCACGCCGCCCTTCCAACTGGATGACGATAACCTGTCCGAAACCACACGCCTGACGCATCGCGTGCTTGATCTGCGCCGCCCTCAGATGCAGCATAACTTGATGCTGCGCTATCGGGTTTCCATCGAGGTGCGCAAATTCCTGGACAACCTGGGTTTCATCGATATCGAAACACCCATGCTGACCAAGAGCACGCCCGAAGGCGCGCGCGACTACCTGGTGCCTTCCCGCGTAAACGACGGCCAGTTTTTCGCCTTGCCGCAATCGCCTCAGCTGTTCAAGCAGATGCTGATGGTGTCGGGTTTTGACCGCTATTATCAAATTACCAAGTGCTTTCGCGATGAAGACTTGCGTGCCGACCGCCAGCCTGAATTCACCCAGATCGATTGCGAAACATCTTTCCTGAACGAAGAGCAGATACGTGAGATCTTCGAAGGGATGATTCGTCATGTGTTCGCCCAAGTGCAAAAAGTCGAGCTGCCCGCCTCCTTCCCCACGATGACCTGGGAAGAAGCCATGCGCCGCTATGGTTCCGATAAGCCCGACCTGCGCGTCAAGCTGGAGTTCGTCGACATCGGTGATCTGATGCGCGACGTGGACTTTAAGGTGTTCTCGGCACCCGCCAACGATCCGGCCAGCCGTGTGGTGGCCTTGCGTATCCCCGGTGGGGCCAGCATGCCGCGCAGCGAAATCGATGCGTACACCAAATTCGTGGGCATCTACGGTGCCAAGGGCCTGGCCTATATCAAGGTCAACGATGCCGCGTCTATTCCGGATGGCTTGCAGTCGCCTATCGTCAAGAACATACACACGAATGCCTTGACCGCCGTTATAGAGCGTACCGGCGCTCAAAGCGGCGACCTGATCTTTTTCGGCGCCGACCGGATCAAGGTGGTTAATGACGCGATCGGTGCTCTGCGCGTAAAGATCGGCCACAGCGAATTCGGCAAGAATAACGGTTTGTTCGAAGCCGGCTGGAAGCCCCTGTGGGTCGTCGACTTTCCCATGTTCGAGTACGACGAGGAAGAAGGCCGTTACTTCGCGGCCCATCATCCGTTTACTAGCCCCAAGGATGGTCACGAAGACTTTCTTGAAACCGATCCTAGCCGGGCGCTGGCCAAGGCCTACGACATGGTTCTGAACGGTTGGGAAATGGGCGGAGGCTCGGTTCGTATTCACCGCGCCGAGATTCAAAGCAAAGTGTTCCGTGCGCTGAATATCGGCGCGGAAGAAGCGCGCAATAAGTTCGGCTTCCTGCTCGATGCTTTGCAATACGGAGCGCCTCCGCATGGCGGCGTGGCCTTCGGCCTTGATCGGCTGGTAACCATGATGGCCGGCGCTGAATCCATACGCGACGTCATTGCCTTCCCTAAAACGCAGCGTGCGCAGTGCCTGCTGACGCAGGCGCCATCGACCGTCGACGAGAAGCAATTGCGTGAGCTGCATATCCGCCTGCGCAATACCGAAGTAAAGTAGCAGGAGCAACAAAGGAGGGGCCGTGTCCGTTATCCGGGTCGTAAGCTACAACATTCACAAAGGCCGTTCGGCAACGGGCAGTCGTGAATCGTTGGCGGACTTGCGTCTGGGCCTGTACGGACTGCGCCCCGACCTGCTGTTCCTGCAAGAAGTGCAGGGCCGCAACGAGCAGCGCATCAGTCTGGATGCTCAGCACGAATCGTTGGGCGCGGCGCTTTGCATGCATACCGCCTATGGCTGCAATGCGGTACGCCCGCACACCGACCATGGCAATGCGCTGTTATCGCGCTACCCCATACTGCAGCACGAAAATCAAGATATTTCCGACCACAAGCTGGAGCAGCGCGGGCTGCTGCATGCGCTGGTCGAAGTCCAGGGCGTACCGGTGCATTGCCTGGTCGTGCATCTGGGGCTTTTCTCGGGCGGGCGTTCGAGGCAGGTCGGCGCGCTGGTCGAGCGCATCCAGCGGCTGGTGCCGCAGGGTGAACCCATGCTGATAGCCGGCGATTTCAATGACTGGAGTAATCGGCTGGCGCCTTTGTTTGTTCAGCAGTTGGGTCTGTACGAGGTGTTCGCCATTGCGCCTCATAACGATACCGAGCCGCGCAAGCTGCGTTATTCAGTGACGCGCCTGCGCGATAGCCTGCGCAATCTGCCCCGCCCTTTGCCGCTGGCGCAAAAGGTGCACGAATTGGGCATCAACGGAGCGGCGCGCCTGACGCCTCCTCCCCGCACATTCCCCGCAGCATTTCCGTGGCTGCGTCTGGACCGCATCTATCAACGCGGGTTCGCGGTGCGCAAGGCCCGTGTGCTGCACGGACTGCCCTGGCGGCAGATATCCGATCATGCGCCTTTGCTCGCCGAACTGGAGCTGCCTTGATCCATACAGAAATCCTTCCCATGTGCCTATGGCGGGGGCGGCAGGCATGGCTCAGAAAGCACTGCGCCTGACCTGGCGCGACGGCAATCGGATCGACCTGCTGCGCAATGGCGGGGAGTTTTTCCCAGCTCTGTGCCAGGCCATCGACCAAGCGCAGCGCCATGTGCACCTTGAAACCTATATTTTCAATCTGGATCGGACCGGCCTGCTGGTGCTGGATCACTTGCGCCAGGCTTGCGAGCGCGGTGTAAAGGTGAGGGTTGTGATCGACGGCTTCGGCAGCCAGGAGCACGCCCCGGCCATTGCGCAAAAGCTGGCGGAAATGGGTGCCCAATATCGTATATACCGGCCCGAGCCCACAGGCTTGCTGGCGGTGCGTTTCAACCTGCGGCGCCTGCGCCGGCTGCACCGCAAGGTGACGGTGGTCGATAACAGCGTAGCTTTTGTGGGCGGCATCAATGTGCTGGATGACTACGTAGACGTGCCGGACGATGGCAAGGGCCCCAGGCCGCGTTTTGATTTTGCCGTGCGTCTGCAAGGCCCTATTGTGGCCGACACCGTTCGCGCCCAACGTGCCCTATGGTTGCGCATGGCCTGGCGTCGGCGCGACGACTGGTCTGCCTTCTATCGGCGCCTGACGCACATAGCCGAGTGGTTCAAGGCCAGGCGAAAAGAGGCGGCGCCCACTTTCGATCCGGGCCGGCGGGCGGCTTTGCTGCTGCGCGACAACATCCGGTTTCGCCAGACCATAGAAAATGTTTATTTGGCTACTTTGGCCGATGCCAAAGACGATATCCTGATCGCCAATGCCTATTTTTTTCCGGGCCGCCGTTTGCGCAAGGCTTTGCAGAATGCGGCGCAGCGCGGCGTGCAAGTTCGTTTGCTGTTGCAGGGACGGTCTGAATATCCCATGCAGTACCGGGCCAGCCGCTATATGTACTGCAATTTGCTGGACGATGGCATAGAAATCTACGAATACATGGCCAGTTACCTGCATGCCAAGGTCGCCGTCGTTGATCGCTGTGCGATGGTGGGTTCGTCTAATCTGGATCCCTTCAGCCTGCTGTTGGCGCGCGAAGCCAATGTTTTCGTGCATGATGCGCAATTCGCCGACGAGCTCAAGGCCGCGATCGAGGCAGAGATGCATGGCGACGCGCAGCGCGTAACCGAAGAGCAATTACAGAGCCGCAGCTGGCTAGGCCGCTGGGTGGATGCGTTTTCCTACTTTATGCTGCGCGCCGGCGTTGCACTGACCGGCAAATCGTCAGAGTACTGAGTTTATCGTTTAACATCGTCATGGCGGCGCCGTCCAGGCGGACCGGGGCCGCCGCGTTTAAACAGAATTCAGGAGTATGGTATGAAAACGAAAGCAGCGATTGCCTGGAAGGCAGGCCAACCACTGACTATAGAGGACGTCGAACTCGACGGCCCCAAAGCTGGCGAGGTCTTGGTCGAAATCAAGGCCACCGGGATTTGCCATACCGACTATTACACCTTGTCAGGCGCCGATCCGGAAGGGATTTTTCCGTCGATACTGGGGCATGAAGGGGCTGGTGTCGTGCTGGAAACGGGCCCGGGCGTCAGTTCGCTGAAGGCCGGGGATCATGTGATTCCGCTATACACGCCCGAATGCCGTCAGTGTAAATCCTGCCTGTCGCGCAAAACCAATCTTTGCACCGCCATACGTGCCACCCAGGGCAAGGGTCTGATGCCAGACGGCACTTCGCGCTTTACTGTCGGCGGCAAGCCGGTGCACCATTACATGGGAACATCCACGTTTTCCAATCACATTGTGGTGCCTGAAATTGCCCTGGCCAAAATACGCAGCGACGCGCCCTTCGACAAGGTTTGCTACATAGGCTGCGGGGTGACTACTGGTCTGGGCGCTGTGCTGTTCACCGCCAAGGTCGAGGCCGGCGCCAATGTGGTGGTGTTTGGCCTGGGCGGCATAGGCTTGAACGTCATTCAGGGCGCCAAGATGGTGGGCGCCGACAAAATCATCGGGGTCGACCTGAACCCCGAGCGCGAAGCCATGGCGCGCAAGTTCGGCATGACGCACTTCATTAATCCCAACGAGGTTGAAAACGTCGTCGATCATATTATCCAGTTGACTGATGGCGGCGCCGATTATTCCTTCGAGTGCATAGGTAATACCAAGGTCATGCGTCAGGCGCTGGAATGCTGCCATCGCGGCTGGGGCCAGTCCATCATCATCGGCGTGGCCGAGGCCGGCGCCGAAATCTCCACCCGCCCCTTCCAACTGGTTACCGGACGCGAATGGAAAGGCTCGGCATTCGGCGGCGCACGCGGCCGTACCGATGTTCCCAAGATCGTCGACTGGTATATGGACGGCAAGATCAACATCGACGACCTCATCACCCATACATTGCGTTTGGACCAGATCAACGAAGGCTTCGAACTGATGAAGCGCGGCGAGTCCATACGGTCTGTGGTGGTGTACTGATGCCTGCTCGAATGAAGCAAGACTGTCATGACAGGAGATCCCGCAATGTCCTTTGATGATCTCGAGCTGATCAGCCAGCATCGCTGTTTCGAAGGCGTCCAGCGCTACTATCGCCACGCGTCCAAAGCCATAGGCTTGCCTATGCGCTTCTCCGTTTTTCTGCCGCCCCAGGCCGAGCAGGGGCGGGTGCCGGTATTGTTTTTTTTGGCCGGCCTGACCTGCACCGAGGAAACCTTCATGATCAAGGCGGGCGCCCAGCGCTACGCCGCGCAGCATGGTCTGATGCTGGTCACGCCCGATACCAGTCCGCGCGGGGCCGGTATTGCCGGCGAGGACGATGACTGGGATTTCGGCACGGGCGCCGGATTCTACCTGGACGCCACGCAAGCACCCTGGAGCCAACATTACCGCATGGAAAGCTATGTGGCCGATGAGCTTTTCGGCATTGTCACCAACCAGTTGCCGGGCGACGCCGCATGCGTGGGCCTATTCGGTCACTCCATGGGCGGCCATGGCGCCCTGGTGCTGGCACAGCGCAACCGTGCCAAGTTCCAGTCGGTATCGGCCTTTGCGCCCATTGCGGCGCCTTCGCGTTGCCCGTGGGGGGAAAAGGCATTTTCGTCTTATCTGGGTAGCGACAGGCAAGTCTGGGCGGGCTACGACGCCGCTTTACTAATGGAGCAGTCGCAATGCCCGTTTCCCAAGGGCATACTGATCGACCAGGGCCTGGACGACAGTTTCCTGAAAGAGCAGCTTTACCCCGAAGCTTTCGAAGCGGCCTGCGCCATGGCGCAACAACCGCTGATCTTGCGCCGTCACGCCGGCTACGACCACGGCTATTACTTTATTTCAACCTTTATCGAAGACCACGTGGCGTTCCATGCTGAACGCCTGGGCGTGGTCTGATTCGCGGGGCGCCTGGCTATTCAAGCAGGCGCCATTCCCCATTTTTCACGGTTAACAGCACACGGCCGCGGTCGTCGAAACCGCTGTGATCCTCGGGACTCATGTTGTAGACGCCTTGTGTGGCGACCAGCTCGTGGGTGTTCTCCAGGGCATCGCGCAGGGCGCTGCGAAACTCTTTGGTTCCGGGTTTGGCGCTCTTGGCGGCCTGGGGAATTGCTTTTTCCAGCAGCAGGCCGGCGTCGAATACGTTGGCGCCGAAGGTGGCGGGGCGCTCGCCATACATTTTGGTGTAACGGGCTACGTAGTCTTGAGCTATTTTCTTGGATGGGTTGCTGTCGGCGATTTCCGGTAGAACCAGCATCAGGCCGGCCGCCAGTATGGTGCCTTCCACGTCTTTGCCACCCAGTTTCAGGAATGCCGGCAGCGCGGCGCCGTGGGTCTGGTAGAACTGGCCTTTATAGCCTTGTTTGACCAGGGTGGCCTGGGGTAGAACGGCCGCTGTGCCTGTGCCGGCAACCAGTACAGCGTCGGGTTTGGCCGACAGTATCTTCAGGGCCTGGCCCGTAACGGAGCTGTCCGAGCGCTGGTAGCGCTCGGTTGCTACGATCTTGATGTCATGGGCCTTGGCCAGTTCGGTGAATACCTTCAGCCAGTTTTCGCCATAGGCGTCGTTAAAACCAATGAAGCCGGCCGTTTTGACGCCCGCTTTGACCATATGGCCAACCAGAGCCTTGGCGATGATGTCGTCGTTCTGAGTGGTTTTGAATACCCATTTTTTTTGTGCAGTCATGGGCAGGACGACGGCGGCTGTTCCAACAGGGGCCAGCATGGGTGTGCCCGATTCGGCCACAAACTGGATAATTCCCATGGCGTTCGGCGAGCCGGTTGGGCCTATAAAGGCATCGACCTTTTCCTCGCTGATCAGCTTCTTGAAGGCGATAACGGTTTGGGTGGGATCGCTGACGTCGTCCAAGGAAATATATTCCACGCTCAGATCGCCGATTTTGGTCGGCAAGAGCGGAACCGTGTTCTTTTGGGGTATGCCCACCATGGCAGTAGGGCCGGTGGCCGAGGTGACCACGCCGATTTTTACCTGTGCGGCGGCGGGAATGGCCCCTGACAACAGAAACAAGGCGGCTGAGCACGCGAACATTTTAAAAGACATGGAAGGGTCTCCGAGGCCCCTGACGGGGGCAAAAAAGGGTGGATCTGCAGTAATTGCGTTAGACGGATTTTATAGGTTTCCCGGTACCGATTTTGAACTTTCGGCACGAAAAATGCTCATATAACTATACACATAGCTGGTTTTCTTAATGAATTAGCACTCAGCTCGTCAGAGTGCTAATATTAGGAATATGCCTTTTTTCAAGAGGATCGCTTAATCGATGACTCAAGCTGCGCAATCTTTGGCCCTGAGCAACAATCAGTTGTCCATGGCTATCTCCAACCCGGGTGCTCTAGGCACGATTGAAGCCTATATCGGTGCCGTAAATCGTTTGCCCATGCTCACACAAGAGCAGGAAGTGGCTTTGGGCAAGCGTTTGCGCGATGATTCCGATCTGGATGCCGCCCGGCAACTTATTACCTCGCACTTGCGACTGGTCGTATCCATAGCGCGCCAGTACCTGGGCTATGGCTTGGCCCATGCCGACCTTATCCAGGAGGGAAATATCGGCCTCATGAAAGCCGTCAAGCGTTTCGACCCCGAGCGTGGCGTGCGGCTGGTTTCCTTCGCCGTTCACTGGATCAAGGCCGAAATCCACGAATACATCGTGCGTAACTGGCGTCTGGTCAAAGTAGCCACCACCAAGGCGCAACGCAAGCTGTTCTTCAATCTGCGCCGCATGCGTCCTGATGGCCAAACCCTAGACCCCGAGCAGGTCAACGACATCGCGCGCGAACTCAATGTTCGTCCCGAAGACGTCAGCGAAATGGAAGTGCGTCTGTCCGGCCGCGAAATGGCGCTTGAAACCTCCGGCGACGACGAAGATGGCTATGCGCCCATCGCCTATTTGTCCGATGAAGGGCGGCAAGAGCCCTCCAGCGTGCTCGAACGGCGCTCGTACGACCATCTGCAAGGGGCCGGGCTGGCCGACGCTCTGCAAGAGCTGGATCCCCGTTCGCGGCGTATCGTCCAGGCTCGCTGGCTGCAAGACGAAGGCGGCGCCACCCTGCATGAACTGGCTGCCGAATTCGGTGTGTCCGCAGAGCGCATCCGCCAGATCGAAACCGCTGCATTCAAGAAGTTGCGGGTGGCCCTGGCTGCCTAGGGATCCTCTGAAACAGGGTTCATCAAGCCCTGTTTCAGAAATTATTTATTACATTTTTATCGGTTTGGGTTAGAACTTAATCGCGCGGCGCCTGACTAATTTCAATATGAACGGCGTATTGCCTACGATGCGCGAGTCGCCGGTCATCGTCCGCTTCGGCTTCTCCTCTTCCCCTCCCTTTTGAAGCGGATGTTGATGGGACACCTTCCAGGTGTCCCATTTTTTATGCTTGCACGCCTTGTCATTGCCGCGCGGCCGGCGCTTTAGGGCTTAGGCCGGCTCATTGCGCGAAAAAATTTCTCCGTCTGGAAAATAATACAAAAAAAAGCGATATTCTTTAACTTCTAGCGTGTTGGACGGTGAAAGGATCGCGATTATGCAGATAGGGCACCTGGTGTTCGGGCTGGCCGGCTTGTTGGCCCTGGTGTCTTTCATGCCGCCGGTGGCCGGTCGCCTGCGTTTGCCCTATTCCGTGCTTCTGGCCATTGTGGGCTTCATACTGGGTCTGATCATACATGTCCATAGCTGGGCGCCGCTGGTCATGTCGGATTTCCTCGATTCCCTACAGAACTTCGAGGTGTCGTCGGAAACCTTTCTGTTCGTCTTCCTGCCCATCTTGCTGTTCGAAACCGCTCTGGCATTGAATGTGCGGCGCCTGTTGGACGATATCGGCCCGATTTTGATGATGGCTATTGTGGCCGTTGTGGTCTGTACCGTTGCCGTGGGCATTACGCTTAGTGCGGTATCCAGTTATGGGCTGGTGGTGTGCCTGATGCTGGGCGCCATCGTCGCAACGACCGATCCTGTGGCCGTTGTGGGCGTCTTCCGTGAAGTGGGGGCGCCCAAACGTCTGACGACTCTGGTGGAAGGCGAGTCCTTGTTCAACGACGCGGCATCCATTGCCTTGTATTCGGTTTTGCTGACGGTGCTTTACGGCGGCGGCGATCTGTCGACCGGTAAAGTGTTCTACAGCTTTGTTTTCAGCTTTTTGGGCGGTGGGGCGGCGGGCTTCTTGATGGGACGGCTGGCCAGCGGCTTGTTTATATGGCTACGGGGCTGGCCTACCGCCGAAATAACCCTGACTGTTGCCCTGGCTTACCTGACTTTCTATGTGTCGGAACATTATCTGGGCGTTTCGGGCGTGGTGGCCACCGTCATTGCCGGCCTGGTGGTGGGTTCAACGGGGCGCACACGCAGGTCGCCGGCGACCTTCGAGCAGTTGTCCGCCTCCTGGTCGCAGTTTGGTTTCTGGGCCAATTCCCTGATTTTTGTTTTTGCCGCCATGCTGATCCCCCGCATGATTGCCGATATCACCTGGATGCAGGTGATGCTGATCTTGCTGGTGTTTGCAGTGACACTTGTGGCGCGCGGAGTGATGGTGTTTGGCGTGCTGCCCCTATTGGGCCTGACGCGTTTTGGTACTAAGGTCAGCCGCGCCTATAAGGTAGTGATGTGGTGGGGCGGTCTGCGCGGCGCTGTATCGCTGGCCTTGGCGTTGGCGGTAACCGAGC
>DATCYE010000270.1:0-4244 GCA_036570485.1 Pusillimonas sp.
TCAAACCGCCTTTTTGCAATTTCTTCTGCAGAGACTGCGCTTGGCTCATGGGGGCGTCTCCTTGAAAAACGCTTTTACTTCTTCAGCTCGGCTCATGCTGTCGGCCCGTCCCAAGCGGATGAGTTCCTGGGTATAGCCGGCCTCGAACAACAGGTATGAAATCAATGCACCGCCACCGCCCATTTTGGGCCCGGAAGCCGACGATACACCAAGGACACGGAAAAGGGTACGAGCGGCGCGCGGCATTTTCTCTAAATGAGCCAAAGCCATTTCGTCCAGGGACTGACTGGGCGTCACGACAAAAGTACTCACCGGGCGCAGCGACTGGCTTTTTAATGCATTTATCGGTAGTTGCGCAAGCAAGTCGTTAATGCGTTGCATACGTTCCACATCCATGGACAGGCTGTCCAGAAAAATATTGGACAAAGCGTGGCCGCCAATTTGCGCAAGCGTGGGGTAAGTGGGGCTGATTTCCTTCTTTTCCGGGTGGGTATCGTCCTTGTAGCCAGTACCGATCACGAATATTTTTTTGGCGCCCAAATGTATGGCTGGACTCATGGGAGCCAGTTGCCGCATGGATCCGTCGCCGCACCACTGGGTCTGCCCCCTGATCAGTATGGATTGAGCCGGAAAAATAAACGGCAGGGAGCTGGAGGCCAGCAGGTGATCCACGCCTATTTTTGAAGGCTCCGCCTGACGCAGCGAGCGCTGCCAGGGTTTGATGGTGCCGTTGGACTGATAGAACGTAATGTGCTCGCCGGTGGTATAGGCAGTGGCTGTAATGGCCAGCGCCTGCAACTGGCCGTCCGACAGATTGCGTTCCAGCTGATCGAAATCCAGCGTGGCGGCCAGCAATCGGCCCAGTGGCTGGTTATCCAGCAAAGAGCGCGGCTGC
Source organism: Pusillimonas sp. (assembly GCA_036570485.1). Taxonomy (GTDB): domain Bacteria; phylum Pseudomonadota; class Gammaproteobacteria; order Burkholderiales; family Burkholderiaceae_B. The sequence continues at coordinate 896 of DATCYE010000270.1, forward strand.
CGGTTGCGCAGGTCGGGCATGAACCAACCCACGGCCAGCATGGCAAACCAGCGCAGGCCCGTGCGCAGCAAGCGGGCCGCGTCGGCGTGATACACCATGCCCGTATGCAGACCGCCCCACAGCGCTTCCAGATGATCCGTGGCCTGATGGATATCGTGAGCACGGCATGCCAGCGCGCCGGCATTGATGGCCCCCGCCGAGGTACCGCAAAGAATATCGAAAGGATTGACAAAGTCCGGCGAGCGTTCCGGGTCGAGAATATCCATGATGCCGGCCAGCACGCCCACCTGGTAGGCCGCCCGCGCCCCGCCGCCTGTCAGGATCAGGCCAACGGGGCTACCGCCGACGCCCAGGCGCTTAGGCTGTTCGCGGTGTGTTGGCATCGAGCACGGTAAGCGCGGCCATATTGACGATGCGGCGCACGGTGGAGCTGGACGTAAGGATATGGACCGGCGCATTCACGCCCAGCAGGAATGGACCGACCGCCACGTTGCCGCCCGCAGCCGTCTTCAGCAGGTTGTAGGCGATATTGCCCGAATCCACATTGGGGCAAATAAGCAGATTGGCCTCGCCATGCAGGCTGGTCGAAGGCAGTATGCGCTGGCGCAAGGCTTCGTCCAGCGCGCAGTCGCCATGCATTTCGCCGTCGATCTCCAGCCCCGGTTCGCGCTCGCGCACGATGGCAAGGGCTTGTTGCATCTTCGCCCCCGACGCGGAGCTGCCGGTGCCGAAATTCGAGCGCGACAGCAAGGCGACCTTGGGTTCCATGTTCAGGCGCCGCATTTCGGCTGCGGCCGCCATGGCGATCTCGGCCACTTGCTCGGCATTGGGATTGTCGTTGATGTGGGTATCGGCCAGCGCGATGGTGCGCTCGGTCAACAACAGAATATTCATGGCCGCATAGGTCTTGACGCCCGGAACCTTGCCGATGACTTCATCGATGAAGCGCAAGTGATCCGCATACGCGCCCACGGTGCCGCAGACCAGGCCGTCGGCATCGCCCAAGCGCAGCATCATGGCGCCGATCAGAGTCAGGCGACGGCGCATTTCAACGCGCGCCATCTCTTTGCTGATGCCACGGCGGCACATCAGTTCCCAATAGGTCGTCCAGTATTGGTGGAAGCGTTCGTCGTAATCGGGATTGGTGACTTCAACGTCTTCGCCCAAGCGCAAACGCAAACCGAATTTCTGAATGCGATCGGCCAGCACAGCGGGCCGACCCACCAATATGGGCCGGGCGAGTTTTTCGTCGACAATGATTTGCACCGCACGCAGCACGCGCTCTTCTTCGCCTTCGGTAAACACAATGCGCGTCTTGCCGCCGTCGCGCACCAGCTTCTTGGCCGTCGAAAACAGGGGCTTCATGAACGAACCCGAGCGGTACACGAACTGCTGCAACTGCTCGGCGTAGCTTTCGATGTCGGCCAGCGGGCGCGTCGCCACGCCGTCTTCCATGGCGGCCCGGGCCACGGCCACCGCAATGCGCACGATCAGGCGCGGATCAAAGGGCTTGGGAATAAAGTACTCGCGCCCGAACGACACGCCGTAGGTGCCGTAAGCCGCCGCCACGACATCGCTTTGCTCTTCCTGGGCCAATTTGCAAATGGCCAGGACAGCGGCTTTTTCCATCCCGCGCGTAATGGTGGTGGCGCCCACATCGAGCGCGCCCCGGAATATATAGGGAAAGCACAGGACATTATTGACCTGATTGGGATAGTCGGAACGGCCAGTGGCCATGACCACGTCGTCGCGCACCGCATGCGCGTCTTCAGGAAGAATTTCGGGGTTGGGGTTGGCCAATGCCAGAATGAGCGGACTGGTCGCCATCCGGGCGACCATGTCGGGCTTAAGCACGCCCCCGGCCGACAGGCCCAGGAATACGTCGGCACCGTCGATGACCTCGCCCAGCGTGCGCGCGGACGTCTCTTGCATAAAGCGCTGCTTGTCCGGGTCCATGAGCACCGTGCGCCCCTTGTAGACCACGCCCTCGATGTCGGTAACCCAGATATTCTTCAGCGGCAGGCCCAAATCGACCATCAGGTCCAGGCACGACAGGGCGGCGGCGCCGGCGCCGGACACCACCACTTTGACCTTGTCGATATCCTTGCCCACGACCTGCAAGCCGTTCAGGAAAGCCGAAGAAACGCAGATGGCGGTGCCGTGCTGGTCATCGTGGAACACCGGGATGTTCATGCGCTCGCGCAGCTTGCGCTCGACGGTAAAGCATTCCGGCGCCTTGATGTCTTCCAGATTGATGCCCCCAAAAGTGGGCGCAAGGCTGGCGATGATATCAACCAGCTTGTCCGGGTCGGTTTCGTTGATTTCAATATCGAACACATCGATGCCGGCGAACTTCTTGAACAGCACCGCCTTGCCTTCCATCACCGGCTTGGACGCCAGCGCGCCGATATTGCCCAGACCCAACACCGCCGTGCCGTTAGTGATGACACCCACCAGATTGCCCCTAGCGGTATAGCGAAAGGCGTTTTGCTCGTTATCGACGATTTCTTCGCAAGCGGCCGCTACGCCCGGGGAATAAGCCAGTGCCAAGTCGCGCTGATTGGACAACTGCTTGGTTGGAGTGACCGATATTTTCCCGGGACGGCCATGCTCATGGTATTCGAGAGCCGCTTTGCGAAGAGTTTCTTCCATGATGAATTCGATTATCTGAAGTGAAATAGACGCTCATTCTAGTCCCTTGCCACAATTTGGAAAATGGCGTCCTGCGCATCAGGCCGCATCAATTGCAAGGGCCGGATTCGCTGTTCTTTACAGCTCTTGTCCCGGATAGGGAAAAAGATCGGAAGCGTCGAAAAGCGACTTGACCCGGGTATCGAGCTCGCCGGCCTGTACTGCCAGGTCGCAGCCATCGGCACGGGCAGACGAGTAACGATCCGCGTAGGATGGCTCGGCACCCGGCAAGGCCAACTGCTCGTCGATAACCAGCCACTCGATCCAACCCAGGTCGCCGCCATGCCCCAACAGCAAATGCGCCAGGTTGACGGTTTGGCCCGGAACGGGCAGCAAGGCGTCCAGCCTATAACGCGCCGGCCAGCGCAGGCCGGACTGGCAGGCTTGCGCCTCGGCGCCCCCGGCCAACTGAAACAATGACGGAACCAACTGCTGCAGGCGCGCGCCCTGTAGCGGCTTCTTGTTGTTTTCTCCGAAGGGCCCCAGGCTGATATTGGATCCGTCGGCCAACATCACCGAGGCATGCACCAGCCCCGACTGGCTGGTCTGTCCGGTGGCCCAATCGCAAAGCGTGCGGTCGGCCAGCCATGCGGCCACGGTAATGTGGCAGGGCAGGTCGGCAAACTGGGCCAGCCCGGCCGCTTCCAGCTCACCCAGC
>DATCYE010000271.1:0-4855 GCA_036570485.1 Pusillimonas sp.
GGTGCGCGCAGGCGAAGACGAACGGGCCGGGCGTTGGTGGTGGGAGCAAAAACTGGCTAAGGAATGCGGCCTGCACGCAGGCAACTTGAAGGATTGAAAGGAAAAATCATGGGCGATATCTCTGCTCGAACACATCTGGACTGGCTGGAATCCGAAGCCATTTATATTCTGCGCGAGGTGGCAGCCGAATGCGAACGACCGGTACTGCTGTTTTCGGGCGGTAAGGACTCTGTGGTGCTATTGCGCCTGGCCGAAAAAGCGTTTCGCCCGGGTGGGTTTCCGTTTCCCCTGATGCATATCGATACCGGGCATAACTTCGACGAAGTCATTGCTTTTCGCGATAAGAAGGTGGCGGAACTGGGCGAAACGCTTATCGTGCGTAGCGTTGAAGATTCCATTGCCAGGGGCACGGTGGCATTGCGCAAGGCAAGCGATTCGCGCAATGCCGCGCAGGCCACCACCTTGCTGGAAGCGATCGAGGAATTCGGCTTCGATGCATGTATAGGGGGGGCGCGGCGCGACGAGGAAAAGGCCCGGGCCAAAGAGCGGGTATTTTCCTTTCGCAATGAATTCGGGCAGTGGGACCCCAAGGCGCAGCGTCCGGAACTGTGGAACCTGTTCAACACCAAAGTGCATCCGGGCGAGAACATGCGTGTGTTCCCGATTTCGAATTGGACCGAGCTGGATGTATGGCAATACATTGCGCGTGAAAGGCTAAGCCTGCCTTCGATCTACTACGCGCATGAGCGTCTGGTCGTGCAACGCAACGGCCTGCTGGTGCCGGTTACCCCCATTACGCCGCCCAAGGCGACTGAAATCCCCGAAACCCGGACGGTGCGCTTTCGCACTGTGGGCGACATTTCCTGCACCTGCCCGGTGGCATCGGGCGCCGCCACGCCCGAGCAGATTATTGCGGAAACGGCCATCACCACTATTACCGAGCGCGGGGCCACGCGTATGGACGACCAGACCTCCGAAGCCTCGATGGAACGCCGTAAAAAATTAGGATATTTCTAATGAATGCAATTAATGAGTCCTGGGTTTCCGCCAGCGAAACCGATGTGCTGCGTCTGATAACCGCCGGGTCGGTGGACGATGGAAAATCCACACTTATAGGCCGTTTGCTGTACGACAGCAAGGGCGTTTTTGCCGATCAGCTGGCGTCGATTTCGCGCTCCAAGTACAAGCGTACCGCTGCCAGCGAACTTGACCTGGCTTTGCTGACCGACGGGCTGGAAGCGGAGCGCGAACAGGGCATCACCATCGATGTAGCCTACCGTTATTTTGCCACCCCGCTGCGCAAGTTCATCGTGGCCAATGCGCCCGGGCATGAGCAGTACACCCGCAATATGGTGACGGGGGCTTCCACTGCGCAGGTAGTGATTATTCTGATCGATGCCACACGCGTGACGGACGGCGCGTTGTTGCCGCAAACCAAGCGCCACAGCGCATTGGCGCAGTTGTTGGGTTTGCGCCATGTCATTGTTGCCGTCAATAAAATGGATTTGGTCGACTGGGATGGCCAGGTGTTCGACCGTATCGGCAAGGCCTATGCGGAACTGGCGCAAACCCTGGGAATTGCCAATTTCCACCTCGTGCCTATTTCGGCTCTGAAAGGCGACAATGTAGTGGAGCCGTCGCGCAATACGCCCTGGTACGACGGCCCGCCGTTATTGTCCTTGCTGGAAACCTTGCCTGTGGCCGCTACGCCGGTCAGCCCTTCCCCGCGATTTTTTGTGCAGTGGGTGATACGCCATGGGGGCAGCCAGGTGGATGACTTTCGTGGCTATGCCGGTCAGCTGATCGGTGGAGCATTGTCCGTGAATGACGAGATCAAGGCTTTGCCGTCCGGCCTGACGGCCCGGGTGGCGCGTCTATTGCGCGGCGGCGTCGATGTTCAGACGGCGGTCGGCGGCGATAGCGTAACCGTGGTGCTGGACCGCGATATCGACGTGTCGCGCGGCGACCTGGTCGTTCCGATCGCTGCAAACATAAAGTTGGCAAGAGAGTTTGATGCCGAATTGTGCTGGCTGGACCAGCAAGCCCTGAACCCCGCCCGGCAGTACTGGCTGAAGCAGGGAACCCGGCTGACGCAGGCACGCATCAAGACGGTACATACCCGCCGCGACATGCATGCCTTGCAACAGGTGCCGGCGGACGACGTGCTGACTATGAACGATATCGGCCATGCAACGCTGGTGTCGCGCGACCTGCTGGCGCTGGATCCCTACTCGGGGCATCCGGCAACCGGCGCTTTTATCTTGATAGACGCGGCGACTCACCAGACGGCGGCCGCCGGCATGGTGCGCTGACACGGGCCGACCTGCCAGAAGGCTACAAGCCGTAACGCTTCAGGCCTTCCAGGTTCAGCACCTGCACGGCGCCGTATTCGACTTTAAGCAGTTGGGCGGCTTCAAGGGTTCTTAAGGCCTGATTGGTACGCTGGCGCGATATGCGCGCCAGATAGCCGACCTCTTCCTGGGTGATGTCCAGACGCATGCCTTTGCCGGGGTAAAGCAAAGGATTGAACAGTTCCGCCAGGCAGCGCGCTACGCGGGCGTCCGGAGCCAGCAGGCGGTCGTGTTCCGCCTTGCCGATGAACTGGCCGACGCGCTCGTTCAGTTGGTGCAGCAGGTAGCGGTTAAACGGAATGCTGTTGTCCAGCAGCCAGTTAAAGGTGGCGACGGGCAGGCGGATGATGGTCGAGTCGCGCAGGGCGACGACATCGTATTTACGCGCTTCGCGTTTCAGTAAAGAGCCTTCGCCTATCCATCCGCCCGCGGGCACCCCGGTCAGCGATGCCATCTTGCCATCGGAGTTGCCGACCGATACCTTGACCAGTCCGGCGAGCACGCCTATCCAGGCATAGGCTTTTTCACCTTTGCGTTCTATTATGGCTCCTGCGGCGTATTGCGTGACTGCCACGTCACGTTGTACGCGGTCTTGCTGCTCAGTGGTCAGCAAGTCGAACCACGCAGCGGCGTCATGCAGGGAGTCTTTCGGTAGCATGAGGATTTACCCTAGAAAAAGCAGGAATGCCACATCCGTGACAGTTGCCGGTTGTTTCAGCCTATACCTTTGCATTCAACAGAAAAAATAACGCTAAAGCGGCCTGAGCACACTTTAATCATAAAGCTTCAAAGAGGACCAGGACACTGGCCGAAGGAGACACCGTGGCGCAACACATGTCTACACATGCATCGGCAGCACCGGGGACATTTCCCGCGCTGGTATTGCACCACGCCCGCGTACGCGGCGCACGCCCCGCCATGCGCGAGAAAGACCTGGGCATATGGCAAACCCTTACGTGGGCCGACGTGGCCGGGCAAGTGCGCGAACTGGCACACGGCCTTGCCGCCCTGGGTGTCCGGTCAGGGCAGCACGTCGCCATTGTAGGCGAGAATCGGCCTCGTCTATACCTGTCCATGATGGCTGCGCAGGCTATCGGGGCCATACCCGTTCCGCTCTATCAGGACGCAGTGGCGCAGGAAATGCTGCATGTGCTGCATGATGCTGAAATCCGCGTCGCCATTGTCGAAGATCAGGAGCAGGTCGATAAAATGCTCGAGGTCGCCGACCGCTGCCCCAACCTGGCTTATGTTGTTTACGACGACCCGCGCGGTTTGCGTAACTACCAGGAAGACAAGCTTCTGGCCTTCGAGCGATTGCTGGAGCTGGGCCGCGAGCATGCCGCCGCCCATCCCGCTTTTGTAGACGACGCCATTGCCGCGATTCAGCCCGATGATGCGGCCGCTATGTTCTATACCTCGGGTACCACTGGCAAACCCAAGGGCGTCATGTTGTCGCACCATGCCCTGATCGATCGCGCCCTGGCTGTCCAGGAACTGGAAAACCTTACCGACCGCGAAGACGTGCTGGCCTATTTGCCGCCGGCCTGGATCGGTCAGAACATGTTTTCGTATACGCAGTTCCTGGTTACGGGCTTTACCGTCAATCACCCCGAATCGCCCGAAACCGTTTCCATCGACATGCACGACATCGGGCCCACTTATTATTTCGCTCCGCCGCGCGTGCTCGAAGGGCTGCTTACTCACGTCATGATCCGCATGGAAGACGCCAGCGCCATCAAGCGCGCATTATTTCATGCCTTTATGAAACTGGCGCGCCGCTTGGGGGTGCGCATCCTTGACAAGGACGCCACAGTCAGTGTCCTGGACCGATGCAAGTATGCCTTGGGCAACTTCATGGTCTATGGCCCCTTGCGCAATGCGCTGGGCATGAGCCGGGTACGCATCGCGTATACCGCAGGCGAAGCCATTGGCCCCGATCTTTTCGTGTTTTACCGATCAATTGGCATCAATCTGAAGCAGCTTTACGGTTCGACTGAAACGTCGGTATTCGTGTGCGTGCAGTCCGACGGGCAAGTGCGTTCGGACACGGTCGGCCCACCCGTAAAAGGCGTGGAAATCCGCGTGGCCGACAATGGTGAAATCCAGGTAAAAAGCCCCGGTATGTTCACGGGCTACTACCGTAACCCCGAAGCCACGGCCGAATCCTATACCACCGACGGCTGGTATCACACCGGCGACGCCGGCTACCTGGACACCGATGGCCAACTGAAAATCATCGATCGCGCTAAAGATGTTGGCAAACTGGCCGACGGCAGCCTGTTCGCGCCAAAATACATCGAGAACAAGCTGAAGTTCTTCCAGCACATCAAAGAGGCCGTCGCCTTCGGCGCCAATATGTCCGAAGTCTGTGCCTTCATCAATATCGACCTTGAAGCCGTGGGCAACTGGGCCGAGCGGCGCGGCCTGCCTTATGCAGGCTACACAGACCTGGCCAGCAAACCCGAGGTTTACGAGCTTATCCGCGATTGCGTCAACCAAGTCAA
>DATCYE010000272.1:0-8257 GCA_036570485.1 Pusillimonas sp.
TTGGACTCACAACCCAGGCCGATGAATACGACAGCAGCAAAAGTGGGGTGGCGGATATAGCCTGCAATAACCCGGCGCAGAAGATCGATGCCTTCGCCGGCCGATGCCATGCCGCAACCTGTTTTATGAGTAATGGGCACCACGCCGTCTACATTGGGATAGTCGGCCAGACCATCGCCCCGAAAAGCGTCGGCGATCTGGCGACAGACCATGGCGGAACAATTCACGCTGCTGACAATGCCGATGTAGTTACGCGTGGCCACGCTGCCATCGGCACGGACTATGCCATCGAAGGTAAGCGCTTTGGCCGGCGTTTGCTGCGGGTGCACGTCGGCGCAAAAAGCATAGTCACGCTGAAAATCGTGCATGGCCATGTTGTGCAGGTGAATGTGCTGGCCGGCGGCGATATCGCGCGTGGCAAAACCGATGATCTGGTTGTAGCGATGCACGGGCGCGCCGTTCGCGATGTCGTGTACTGCGATCTTGTGGCCCGCAGGAATGGCGTCGGTCGATACGAGTTGTTCGCCCGGTATGGCAGTACCGGGCTTGATGTCGCGAGTTGCGATCAGAACATCGTCGTTCGGGCCGAGCCGTATTGCCATATGCCCGGAATTCGACCGGCCGATGGAGTCGGCTGGCACCGTGATTTCTTGCACCACATTGTCTCCTGCTTGTTTTATGGCAGCGGCCCCGAGAGGCCGCTGGCTGCCTTTTCGCGGCAGTGTAAAAACAGTCTATTACATAAAATCAAACAGGTAAAGTGGTAATACCAAAATAGCTTGACAGTTTATTTTCGCTATGGAACTCTACGTCTTATCGGTTCACTTACCTTACCGATATTGATAACAATAAACAAGTAGAACGACGCTTCACTCTGCAGTTTTTATATCACCTTATATAAAGAAAACCACCACAGAGGACGACAAAATGAGCATCAAAACCACTATAAAATTTACCGCTGTCGCTGCAGCCATCGCTGTGTCGGGCATTGCCAATGCCGCCTGGCCCGAACGCCCCATTACCATCATTGTGCCTTGGGCCGCCGGCGGCGGTACAGACGCCACAGCACGCATCGTGGGTACCCTGCTTGAAAAAGAATTAGGCAACCCGGTCAACGTCGTCAATCGCGCCGGCGGCAACGGCGTGGTGGGCCATCAAGCTATTGCCAGCGCCAAACCCGATGGCTACACGCTGGGCATGCTGACAGTAGAAATTTCCATGATGCACCACCAGGGCCTGACCGATCTCACTCCCAAAAGCTACACCGCGCTGGGCTTGATGAATATCGGCCCGTCGGCAATTACCGTCAGCGAGAAGTCGCCCTACCAAAACATGAACGACCTGCTAACGGCCATCAAAGCCAACCCTGGCAAGCTCAAGGCCTCGGGCACGGGCCAAGGCGGCATCTGGCATATTGCGTTGGCCGGCATGCTTAAAAGCCTTAACATCGATATCAACGCCGTTCCCTTCGTCCCATCCAAGGGCGCGGCGCCTGCCATGCTAGAGCTGGCCGCCGGCGGCATCGACATTGTCCCTGCCGCCCTTCCCGAAGCGCGCGCCATGATCGACGCAGGCAAGGCTCGCCCACTGGCGGTAATGGCTGACACGCCCTCGGCGCTTTACCCCAAGGTACCAACACTTAAAGCCGCCACCGGCAGCGACTGGACCATGGGTGTCTGGCGCGGCATAGCCGGGCCCAAAGGCTTGCCCGAAGACGTTCAGGTCAAGATGGAAGCGGCCTTGAAAAAAATCAATGAAAGCGCGGAATTCAAAGAGTTCATGAGCAAGCGCGGTTTTGGTATCGCCTATGCTGATCGGGCCGGCTTCACCAAGTTCATGGACGACGGTGACGCCGCCATGGGCAAAACCTTGAAGATGCTGGGCCTGGCCAAATAAGTGCCATGAAAATCAGCAATTTGCTTGCAGGCCTATTAATAGGCCTGTCAGGGATCGCTATCATTTGGTATGCGCAAACCCTGCCGCTCATGCCCGGTCAGGACGTCGGACCGGGCATGTTTCCCACACTTATCGGTGCCGGTCTGATCATTTGCGCCGTGCTGCTTGCACGGCGCGATCTTCGCGCTCCAAGCAGGCCGCCCTGGCTTAGCATACAAGCCGAGTTTCGCCACGGGCGTACCCTTGCCGGCTTTTTTCTGGTGCCAATTACCCTGATTCTGTATACGCAGTTTTCGGAAAGCCTGGGCTTCATTCCGGCCGCCTTCCTTCTTCAGTTGGCACTGTATCTTGTATTCCGTGTTCGCCTTCGAACGGCAATACCTGTAGCCATCGCGGGCGCTGTGATCATTCACTTCCTTTTTTACAAGATACTGGAAGTGCCGCTGCCCTGGGGCATTCTTGAATCAATCGCCTGGTAGAAGGAAGCCATTATGGAACACTTCATCGCTGCCTTCGGACAGGTCTTCGAGCTGCATGTCCTGCTTGTCATATTTTTTTCGTCTTTATATGGCCTGTTCGTAGGGTCCATCCCCGGGCTAAGCGCCACCATGGCTGTGGCTCTGCTGGTGCCGGTTACTTTTTTCATGGCACCTGTCCCCGCCATTGCTGCCATGGTCACAGCCACAGCCATGGCCATTTTCTCGGGTGACGTCCCTGGTTGCCTGCTGCGTATCCCCGGCACTCCGGCCTCGGCCGCCTACACCGACGAGGCTTATAAGCTGACCAAAATGGGCAAGACCGAACTGGCTCTTGGCGGCGGCCTGGTCTGCTCGTGCATAGGCGGCCTGTTCGGAACGATCGTGCTCATCAGCGCGGCACCCGCACTGGCCGAACTGGCCCTTCAGTTTTCCTCGTACGAATATTTTTGGCTGGTACTGCTGGGCCTGACTTGCGCAATTTTTATTTCCTCCGCCGACCCGCTCAAAGGCTTTGTTTCGCTTTTTCTGGGACTCATGATTACCTGCGTAGGCATGGGTAACCCCACTGGTTATCCGCGCCTTACCTTCGGCAGCGACGATCTGCTGGGCGGCCTTTCACTGGTACCCGTCATGGTCGGCATGTTCGCGGTCTCCGAGGTTTTGCGCTATGCCGTCAACATCACCAAGGAAAGCGGAGACTTCACCGGAAGCATAGATAAAGTCTTTTCGGGCACTTTAAAGCTGGTCGCCAAGTACCCCAAGTCCATCATGCGCGGCAGCGTGCTGGGCACGGTCGTGGGCGCTCTACCGGGCGCGGGGGCCGACATCGCATCCTATATGTCTTATGCGATCAGCAAGAAGTTTTCCAAGGAGCCCGAAAAATTCGGCACAGGTCACCCCGAAGGCATAGTCGAGGCCAGTTCAGCAAACAATGCATCGCTGGCGGGCGCATGGATCCCAGCACTGGTTTTTGGCATACCGGGCGACTCCATCACGGCCATCGTGATCGGCGTGCTGTACATGAAAGACCTGAACCCCGGACCGATGATCTTCATCAACAACCCGGTATCCATGTATTCCATCTTCATTGTTTTCATTCTGGCCAACCTGCTGATGCTGCCCCTAGGCTATATGCTGATCAAACTGTCCAAGCATATACTGCGCACCCCACGCAATATCCTGATGCCGCTCATCTTGCTGTTCTGCATCGTAGGTTCTTACGCCATCAACAATAGCGCATTCGATGTCGGTGTCATGCTGTTCTTCGGCGTCCTGGCCTACTTCATGGAAGAAAACGGCTTTCCTATCGCGCCCACCATATTGGGCGTCGTCCTGGGCAGCATGCTGGAAGAAAACTACATCAGTTCGGTCATCAAGTCCGACGGCAACATCATCGCATTCTTTGACCGGCCCATTGCTGGAACACTGGGCGCCCTGACCATACTGGTATGGCTGGCACCCTTGGTCTTGAGCCATTTCAAGAAAAAACGGGCTCTGCAACAAGCATATGCAAATGAATAAGCAACTAAAACAATTTCCGCGACATGCGACAAGGGGGATTACATGACGGCACGCAATCACTACAATTTTTCGGGCCGCCATGCCGTCATCACCGGAGGAGCTGCCGGCATTGGTCTTGCCATTGCCACCCGCCTAATCGAAGGGGGAGCCACTGTCAGTCTGTGGGACCGCGACGCGCAAGCACTCGATAAGGCACGCAGCACACTGGGTGCGCAGCACGCCCGAGTCGAACAGGTCGATGTCGGCGACGAAAACTCTGTTCAGTCGGCCGCCGACGGCACATCGAAAGCAGCCGGCGCCATCGATATTCTGGTCAACAGTGCCGGCATTACCGGCCCCAACACCAGCGTCTGTGAGTACCCCGTAGCCGAATGGGATCAGGTCATGCGCGTGAACCTGCGAGGCCCTTTTCTATGTTGCCGCGCCATCGCGCCGCATATGCGCACGAACGATTACGGACGCATCGTGAACATTGCGTCCGTCGCCGGCAAAGAAGGCAATCCCAACGCATCGGCTTATAGTGCATCCAAGGCGGCCGTCATTGCCTTGACCAAATCGCTGGGCAAAGAGCTGGCGCAAACCGGCATCACCGTCAATTGCGTCACACCGGCGGCCGTGCGCACCGCCATCTTCGACCAGATGACGCAAGCGCATATCGACTATATGCTGTCCAAGATACCCATGAACCGTTTCGGCAAGACCGAAGAAATCGCCGCGCTGGTGGCCTGGCTGTGCTCGGAAGACTGTTCGTTTTCCACCGGCGCCACCTTCGACATCTCCGGCGGAAGGGCAACATACTAATGACCAAGCAACGATACGACGCCCAGGCGCTGCGTGAGTTTTCTCAGGCGCTTTTACAGGCCGCCGGCATGGATGCCCCAGCAGCCGAAGCCGTGGCCGATACGCTGGTGGAAGGCGACCTGCTAGGCCACGATACGCACGGGCTGGCTTTGCTGGCCCCCTATATAAAAGAAATCGAGACAAAAAGCATGGAAGTCTCGGGCACGGCCAAGACGCTGTCCGACCGAGGCGCAGCGCTGCTGTGGGATGGCCGTCGCCTACCCGGACCCTGGTTGATCCGACAAGGCATCGACACCTTGACCTCACGTGCGCGCGAGTTCGGCACGGCCACCCTGGTCATACGACGTAGTCATCACATTGCCTGCCTGGCGGCTTATCTGCCGCGCGTGGCCGAAAGCGGCCTGCTGATCACCCTGGCCAGCTCCGATCCCGCAGGCGCCAGCGTGGCACCCTATGGCGGCACCCGAGCCGTCTTTACGCCCAACCCCATTGCCATGGGCATCCCCACATCGGGCACGCCCTTTGTAGTCGACATCTCTTCGTCCATCGTTACCAACGGCATGTGCGCCCGCCTGCAAAAAGCGGGCGAACAGTTTCCCGACGAATGCCTGCTGGATGCCGATGGCCGCCCCAGCCGTGATCCGAACGTGTTCGCAACCGACCCTCCCGGCACCATCATGCCTTTGGGCGGCACGACGGCAGGCCACAAGGGTTTTGGCATGGCCTTGATGGTAGAGGCACTGACAGGCGGCCTGGCCGGCCATGGTCGGACCGCCCCGTCGGAAGGCTGGGGCGCCACCGTTTTTCTTAGCCTGCACGACCCTCAAGCCTTCGGCGGTCTCGGCCCTTTCACACAGCAAACCGACCATATAGGCCAAGCCTGCCGAAACAACCCGCCCCGGGCTGGCGGCAGTCCAGTACGCATGCCGGGCGACCGAGGCCTGGCGCTACGGGCAGATCAACTGGAAGACGGGCTGGCCCTGCATCCCACTATTCCAACCATGCTGGCGCAGTGCGGATCGACCTATGGGCTGGCTTTTCCCCGCGCCCTGGATTCGTAGGCCAGGCATCCACAAGGGTCAACGTATAATGCGCGCCAGGAAAAGCCCGACTCATGCCAATCAAAATCATCGAACCCCAGCGTCTTTATCGTCAGATCAGCGAGCAACTGCGCCAACTGATCCTGGCCGGTGAATTTGCACCCGAATCGCGCCTGCCCGCCGAGCGCGAGCTGGCTGTGCAACTGGGCGTTAGCCGCCCCTCGCTGCGCGAAGCGCTGATCGCGCTTGAAGTTCAGGGCTATATCGAAGTGCGTAAGGGCTCGGGCATTTACGTGTGCGATCATCCGCCTCGATCCTCAAAAAAATACGACCTTTCTCAGGAAGAAGGGCCGCTGGAAGTCATACGCGCGCGTGCGCTTCTGGAAAGCGAAGTAGCGGCAACGGCGGCAAAGCTTGGGCGCAAAGCTCACTTCGACGCCATTGAGGAAGCCATAGAAATGATGGTTGCCGAGACCGACGCGGGCCTTATCCCCATTGAGGCCGATCAGCTGTTTCATGTGCGCATTGCAGAGGCCACCGGGAACAGCGTTCTGATAGGCGTGGTAAAACAACTTTTCGAGTTCCGCATGGGGCCGTTATTCGATCAGTTGCACAGCCATTTCGAGTCCAGTGATGTCTGGCTTCAGGCCATTGCCGAACATCGAAAAATACTGAAGGCCCTAAGGGCAAAAGACTCGGAACTGGCGCGCATCACCATGCAAGAACATATGGGGGTGGCGTTCAAGCGACTGACCTCCAGCCTGACTGAATCGCCCAAGCGCCGCAACGCGGCAGCCCGCAGCAGCCCGGTCAAAACCGGAACAACACGCAACACGACCAAAGCGGTCAAAATAAGCAAGACCAAAGGACAGACAAAATGACTACGGAAAAATTCGCGCTTGTCACCGGAGCGGGATCGGGCATCGGAAAAAGCATTGCTTTGGCCCTGATGCAAAACGGCTACTCGGTCGCGCTGGCCGGTCGCCGCAAAGAGCCGCTTGAATCCACGGCACAAGAAGGCAAAGCTCACGGCGCGCGTTCATTGGTGGTACCGACCGACATCGCCAATCCTGCCGATGTCGACCATCTGTTCAGCCAGATAAAAGAACATTTTGGCCGCCTGGATATTTTGTTCAACAATGCAGGCATCTTCGCGCGTGCCGTATCGCTGGAAGAACTGGACTACGAACAATGGAAGGCCGCCGTCGACATCAACCTGACCGGCGCCTTCCTGTGTACGCAAGGCGCCTTTCGCCTGATGAAAGAACAGCACCCTCGTGGCGGGCGCATTATCAATAATGGATCGATCTCGGCCCATGCGCCGCGCCCCCATGCCGTGTCGTACACGGCCACCAAGCATGCCATTACAGGCCTGACCAAAGCCACGTCGCTGGACGGACGAAAATACGATATTGCCTGCGGCCAGATCGATATCGGCAACGCCGCCAGCGAAATGACCGAGGCCATGAGCCAGGGTGTCCTGCAGGCCGACGGCTCGACTCGGCCCGAACCGCTGATGGATGTGAAAAATGTGGCCAACGCCGTACTGTATATGGCCAGCCTGCCACTGGATGCCAATGTACAGTTCATGACCGTCATGGCCACCAATATGCCCTATATCGGCCGCGGCTGATTTCCAGACGCGGCCGATGGCCGCTTAATCAAGCAGGCTTGCGTCCCAGGCGTACACTTTCTGCTGCTGTTCGCCCAGCCCTTCGATACCCAGCCGCATGACATCGCCCGCCTTCAGGTAGAAAGGCGGCTTCTGTCCCAGACCCACGCCAGGAGGCGTGCCGGTGGAGATAAGATCGCCCGGGTTCAGCGTGACAAACTGGCTGATGTAATGCACCAAATGGGCTACGTCGAAGATCATGGTGCGGGTATTGCCATCCTGGAAGCGTTTCCCATTGACATCAAGCCACATGCCCAGGTTCTGCGGGTCGGCAACCTCATCGGCCGTCACCAGCCAGGGGCCTATTGGGCCGAAGGTATCGCAGCCTTTACCCTTGTCCCAGGTGCCGCCGCGCTCTATTTGGTATTCGCGTTCCGATACGTCGTTGACCACGCAATAGCCAGCCACATAGTTCAGCGCTTGCGCTTTTTCTACATAACGCGCCTTGCGGCCTATGACCACGCCCAACTCGACTTCCCAGTCGGTCTTTACCGAATTGCGCGGCATGACCACAGGATCGTTGGGACCGGTCGCTGCGGACCACTTGTTAAACAATATGGGCTCTTTGGGGATGTCGGCGCCGGTTTCCGCCGCATGATCGCTGTAGTTCAGGCCCACGCAAATGAACTTGCCCAAGCCCGCATAAGGCGTGCCCAACCTGCCTGGCTTGTCGATCACCGGCAAGGAGGCGATATCCGTTGCGGCCAGCGCCTTTAGCTGATCGGGCTGCAAGGTCTGCGCCGTGATGTCGGGCAGCACGCCCGACAGATCGCGTATTTTGCCGTCCCGATCCAGGCATGCCGGCTTTTCCTGGCCAACCGGCCCATAACGTAAAAGTTTCATAAATA
>DATCYE010000273.1:0-8852 GCA_036570485.1 Pusillimonas sp.
AGGCGGCATTGCGCGCCAGCACATTCCAGCAACGGTCCAGTATGTACGCAGGCGCCGTAATGCTGTGCACGCAGTCGGCCAGTCGGGCGGGCAAAGGAGTGACAAGGTCTTTGCCGTGTTCGGGATCGGCGCACTCGGCCAGCTCGAACAGGTAATGGCGTTCGGCCCGCGCCAGGCTAAGCACCGTAGCCAGTCTGGCCAGGACGCTGGCCGATACGGACACATCGCGCCCCTGCTCTATCCAGGTGTACCAGGTAACGCTGATGCCGCACAGCTGGGCCAGCTCTTCGCGGCGCAAGCCCGGCGTACGCCGCCTGGCCCCCGTTGGCAAGCCCATGGCTTCGGGCTGCACTCTGGCGCGCGCGCGCCGCAGAAAGTCGCCCAGCGCCTTGCGCCGGATCGACCCGGCTTGTTCAACCGATGAGGCCATACCCGACTTGCCGTCTTGCATCATGGCCTTGGCGCGCCTATCTTAATGTACTGGCCAGACTGCGACGTACATCTTCCTCGTCGCGCCCGCTGCGACGCACGTAGTCTTTTACCTGGTCGTCGCCGATGTTGCCCACGTTGAAATACTGCGACTGGGGATGGCTGAAGTAAAAGCCCGAGACGCTGGATGCGGGGTGCATGGCATAACCTTCGGTAAGCTGCATGCCGATTTCTTCGGCCTCCAGCACCTGGAACATCTCCTTTTTAACCACGTGCTCGGGGCAGGCCGGATAGCCGGGCGCCGGACGTATGCCTTGGTATTTCTCGGCGATGATTTCTTCGTTGCTGAGCGCTTCGTCGGGAATATAGCCCCATACGTCGCGGCGCACACGCGCATGCAGACACTCGGCAAAACCCTCGGCCAGACGATCGGCAATGGACTTGAGCATGATGCTGGAATAGTCATCGTTGTCGTCCAGAAAGGCCTTGTCGTGTTTCTCGATGCCCAGGCCGCCGGTTACCGCGAACATGCCAATGTAATCGGCGATGCCGGTGTCTTTCGGCGCAATGTAGTCGGCCAGGCATTTATTGTCGACGCCCTCGCGCTTGACCGTTTGCTGGCGCACGTTGCGCCAGGTAAACAGAACCTCAGAGCGGGACTCGTCGCGGTAGATTTCGATGTCGTCATCGTTGACGGTATTGGCCGGATAGAAAGCCACAACACCGCTGGCCGTGAGCCAGCGACCTTCGATGATCTTCTTGAGCATCGCTTGGCCTTCGGCATAAACCTTGCGCGCCTGCTCGCCCACGACCTTGTCGTCCAGGATGGCGGGATACTGGCCGAACAGGCTCCAGGTCTGGAAAAAAGGCGTCCAGTCAAGGAACTGCACCACCTCAGACAAGTCGTAGTTCTTGAATGTGCGACGCCCTATGAACTTGGGACGCGGCGGCACATAATTGGCCCAATCTATCTTGGGACGGTCGGCGCGCGCCTGCTCCAGGCTGACCAGAGGCGTCGCCTTGCGGTTGGCATGACGTGTGCGCACCAGCTCGTACTCTTCGGCAACCTCGGCCAGATAAGTATCGACCTGATCCGACAACAGGTTGGTGGCCACACCCACCGAGCGGCTGGCATCGGGCACGTAAATAACCGGCCCATCGTAGTTGGGGGCGATCTTCACGGCCGTGTGCACACGGCTGGTGGTGGCCCCTCCGACCAGCAAGGGCAGATTGCGACTGCGGAAGTAGTCGTCGCGCTGCATTTCCGAGGCAACGTAGGCCATTTCTTCGAGGCTGGGCGTGATAAGCCCGGACAAGCCAACGATATCGCAATTCTCTTCCTTGGCCTTGGCCAGGATTTCGGAACAGGGAACCATGACGCCCATGTTCACGACTTCGAAGTTATTGCACTCCAAGACCACGGAGACAATGTTCTTGCCGATATCATGGACGTCGCCCTTGACCGTGGCGATAACGATCTTGCCCTTGGAGCGCACATCGCCCCCAGCCGCCTGGATTTGCAGCTTCTCTTCCTCGATGAAGGGGACAAGGTGAGCGACCGACTGCTTCATGACCCGCGCGGACTTGACCACTTGCGGCAGGAACATCTTGCCGGCGCCGAACAAATCGCCCACGATATTCATGCCATCCATCAAGGGGCCTTCGATGACCTGTATGGGGCGCCCGCCGGCTGCAGCGATTTTCTGGCGAACTTCTTCGGTATCTTCGACAATGAAAGTGGTAATGCCATGCACCAGGGCATGCGATATGCGCTGCTCCACTGCTTGTTCACGCCAGGACAGGTCTTCTTCCTTTTTAGCGCCCGAGCCTTTGATGGTTTCGGCCAGTTCAACCAGCCGCTCGGTAGAGGTGCGCTCGTCAGCGGGGTCGGTCTTGCCCAGGGGCTCGGCACGATCCAGCACCACGTCCTCGACCATGTCCAGAACCTTCTTATCGATGTCTTGATACACGCCCAACTGCCCGGCGTTGACAATGCCCATCGTCATACCCTGCTGGATGGCGTAATACAGGAATACCGTGTGTATCGCTTCGCGCATGGCTTCGTTGCCACGGAAGGAGAAGCTGACGTTGGAGACGCCGCCCGACACCCGCGCATGGGGCAAGTTCTGAGTGATCCAACCGGTCGCCTCGATAAAATCGACGGCGTAATGGTTGTGTTCGTCGATGCCGGTGGCAATGGCGAACACATTGGGATCGAAAATAATGTCTTCAGGCGGAAAACCCACCTCGTCGACCAGCAACCGGTAGGCGCGTTCGCAAATCTGCTTGCGGCGCTCCAGGCTGTCGGCCTGCCCCTTTTCGTCGAAGGCCATGACTACGGCGGCGGCCCCATACTTGCGGCACAAACGCGCGTGCTCCAGGAAAGCGGCTTCGCCTTCTTTCATGGATATGGAGTTGACCACAGGCTTGCCCTGCACACAGCGCAGGCCCTGTTCAATGACGTCCCACTTGGAGCTGTCTATCATGATGGGAACCCGGGCAATATCGGGCTCGGACGCAATCATACTCAAGAAGCGGCGAATGCATACGGCCGAGTCCAGCATGGCCTCGTCCATATTGATGTCGATGATCTGGGCGCCGTTCTCGACCTGCTGGCGCGCCACCGCCACGGCTTCGTCATATTTTTCTTCGCGTATCAGGCGCAGGAACATCTTGCTGCCCGTTACGTTGGTGCGCTCGCCCACGTTCACGTACAGCGAGTCCTGATCTATAGTCAGTGGTTCCAGGCCAGACAGGCGGGTCTTGACCGGAACCTGCGGCACGGCGCGCACCGGCAGGCTGGCTACTTTATCGGCAATGGCCCGGATGTGGTCCGGCGTGGTGCCGCAACAACCGCCCGCCATATTCACCAGGCCGGCCTTGGCGAATTCTTCGAGCAACGACGAGGTGTCTTCCGGAGTTTCATCGAAACCCGTATCAGCCATGGGGTTGGGCAAGCCCGCGTTGGGGTAGACACAAATATAGGTGTCGCAGATTTTGGACAGCTCGGCCACATAAGGCCGCATCAGGGCCGCACCCAGCGCGCAGTTAAGCCCTATGGTGATGGGCCGCGCATGGCGCACCGAATTCCAGAATGCCTCGACCGTCTGGCCCGACAGAATCCGGCCCGACGCATCGGTGACGGTACCCGAGATCATGACGGGCAGGCGCAGGCCGCGCTCTTCAAAGACCGTTTCAACGGCGAAGATTGCCGCCTTGGCATTAAGCGTATCGAAAATGGTTTCAATCAGGACGAGGTCGATGCCGCCATCCAGCAGGCCGTTCAACTGTTCGGTGTAGGCGTCGCGCAGTTCCTCGAACGTGACGTTGCGCGCGGCGGGGTCGTTGACATCAGGCGAGATGGAGGCAGTCTTGGGCTGAGGCCCCAAGGCGCCCGCCACAAAGCGCGGCCGATCGGGGGTGCTGTAGGCGTCACAGGCCGCACGCGCTAGCTTGGCCGATTCCACATTCAGCTCGTAGGCCAGTTCCTGCAAGCCGTAGTCGCCCTGGGCGATGGCCGTGGCGCCAAAGGTATTGGTTTCGATGACGTCGGCGCCCGCTTCCAGGTAGCTGCGGTGAATGTCGGAAATAATGTCGGGGCGCACCAGCGAAAGCAATTCGTTATTGCCCTTCACGTCTTTGAAATGCTCTGCAAACCGCTCGCCGCGAAAATCCATTTCGCTTAATTTGTACTGCTGGATCATGGTGCCCATGGCCCCGTCCAGGATCAGGATACGTTCGGCAAGCAGGCGCGCGAATTCAGCGCCGTGCGTATAGTCGGAAAGCGGATAGGGCAAAGACGGATAGGACACGTGGCTACCTGACAGTAAACAAGGCCTCCATTGTATCGCCCCCCGATGGACCCAAGCCAATGGCGGGAAAGCCGGGAAATAAAGGGCTCCCCGCGCACCGCCCAGCTCAGGGAACAAAACCTTGGTGGAAAGCGCGTTCGGAATAGGGTTATCGCGCATTGACTGACATGGGCTGTGATATATTTCGTCACGAAAGAGGTGCTTTCGGATTACATCAGCGGCGCAATCACTGCGCCGTTGTGCTCTGCGAAAGTTAAATGGGAAACAGAAGCCGCGCTTGCCTCAGGCAAGATTCACGCGACCAGACTGTGCTGCCCCCGCAACGGTAAGCATGCCCCGCATGCCAGCCCGACACCGGCCTTGATCATCCCTTGGTTCATCTTGCTGTTCAGTTTCCCGGTGCCTGACTTTTGGCGCCCATGGCCGAGACGAAGATGCTTTTTTCTTGCAGCGTGCGGGGACGCACGTTTTACAGGGTCTATCATGCCTTTCACCTTAAACCGGCAAGCACTTGCCGTACTTTCCTGTTTTCTTCCACTGGCCGCAGCGGCTCAGACCACCAACTCCACGCCCCAGCTCGACACCATCGTGGTTACGCCCAGCCGCACGCCGCAGCTGGAAAAAGACGTAATTGGGGATGTAACCGTCATCAAGAAGGAAGACCTTCAAAAAGAAGGCCAGAACAGTGTTGCCGAGATATTGGCCAAGCAGCCGGGGATACAGTTTTACAGCAACGGCGGCCCGCAGACCCAGACCGGCGTTATGCTACGAGGCAACGAGCCCCGCCATACACTGGTTCTGATCGACGGCATTCGCGTCAACAGCCTGATCTCTGGCGCAACGAACTGGAATGCGATCGATCCGGCCATGATAGAACGCATCGAGGTGATTCGCGGCGCGGCCAGCAGCCTGTACGGTTCAGATGCAATCGGCGGCGTCGTCAATATCGTTACGAAGAAAACAGGTGAGGATCGCCCCTTAAGCGCATGGGGCAATTTTGGCTACGGCACCTACGACACCTTCAAATCCAGCGCGGGCATTTCAGGCGCCCAGGACGGCTGGGATTACGCCTTATCGAGCAGCCTGGCCGAGAGCAGCGGCTTCAATGCGCTACGCAAGCCTGAAAACCCGACTGCGTTTGACCTGTACAACAAAGATGCCGACGGCTATACGCAGCGATCGCTTAATGCGTCGCTGGGATACCGTTGGCA
Source organism: Pusillimonas sp. (assembly GCA_036570485.1). Taxonomy (GTDB): domain Bacteria; phylum Pseudomonadota; class Gammaproteobacteria; order Burkholderiales; family Burkholderiaceae_B. Next base: position 5,453 of record DATCYE010000273.1, read on the forward strand.
GGCCGGCCACCACATTGGCTTGACCGCTTATAACGGCTACATGAATGGCGACTATGATTCAGGCTCCGATCCGCGCCGCGCCTACGCAATCACTCGCCAGCAAGCCTATTCCATTACCAGTACCGATGACATCACCGATGCTTGGCAGAGCGTGCTGAGGTTCGGTTTCTCCAAGGAATTCGTCGATAGCCGCAGTGTCGACTCGTTCACCAACGAATTTGGCTCCAGCACCTTCGCAAGCCAGCAGAGATCGTACTCCTGGCAAAACAACCTGACATTCTCGAAGGATCAGAAGGTATCCCTTGTCCTGGAACGCATGGAAGAGCGCCCCGGCAGCTCCTCCGAATTCACCATCAACCGGCGCGATACCAATTCAGCCGGCTTGGTGTACCGCGGCGATTTCGACCGGCACCACCTTCAGGCCAGCGTGCGTAACGACAACATCTCGGGTTACGGCAACCAAGCAACGGGCGGTCTCGCCTACGACTTGGATCTGGATGACCGCTGGCGCGTGGGCGTCGCGGGCAATACTGGCTTTCGCGCCCCCAGCTTTACTGAACTGTACTGGCCGCTACGTTATGGCTTTGTGGGCAATCCCAATCTGGAGCCTGAAAAATCCCGAAATATCGAAGCCAGCGTCCGCTATACAAGCGATGCCACGCGCTTGAGCCTGGTTGCCTATCAGAGCAAGGTACGTCAGCTTATCGATGGTTATGTCTGCTTTGCTGATTGCGGCACCTTCAACGAAATGGGGCGGGCCGAGAACGTGGATTCGGCGACCATTCGCGGCCTGACACTGACGGCCGAGCAGGACTTTGGCAATACGACGCTACGCGCCAGCGCCGATTTCCTTGATCCGCGCAACGACGACTCTAACAATCAGTTGCGCTGGCGAGCCAGGCAGGTGTATAGCTTGGGCGTGGATCACCGCATCGACGCTTTACGTCTAGGAGCAGAATACCAATTTATCGGCAAACGCTACAACGACGCGGACAACAAGGTTTTGATCGGCGGTTATGGCTTATATAACCTGACTGCCGCCTACGACTTCAGTAAGCAAGTGGGGGTGCAGGTACGCTGGAACAACCTGTTCAACAAGGATTACACCAACGTGTATGGCTACAACATGCCCGGTTCCAATGTCTTTGTGAACTTCTCGTTCCGTATGTAGGCGCATGAATTCCGGCCTACGCATGCGGGGGATCGTTGCTGGGCTTGCCGCGTGCTGTTTCGCGGCGGGCGCCTGGGCGACTTCCCTGGTACCCGAGCCTGCGCAGGCCGGGCCGGCGTACGGCAAACCGGCCCGCGCGGCTGAAGCAGCGCAGACAAGCGCTCCGGCCGCCCGCGCCATTACCCTAGCCCCACACATTACCGAACTGATCTTCGCCGCCGGCGCCGGCGATAAAATAGTCGGCACCGTGTCCAGCAGCGATTTTCCCGCTGCCGCAAAAGCCATCCCCCGCGTCGGCGATGGCATGAATGCAAACGTGGAAAATACACTTACGCTACGCCCCGACGTCGTCATTGCCTGGCAGCCCTCGGGCGCCGCGCAAACGCTGGCCCCGACACTATCCCGCCTGGGCATACCGCTGCTTTACTCCCAACCGCAGGCGCTGGACGATATACCTGCGCAGATTCTTCGGTTCGGAAAACTTTTCGCTACGGAAAAAACCGCCCTTCCCGCCGCCAGGGCGCTGGCTGCACGCATCCAGGCTTTGCGTTCCAGCCATGGCCGGGCCAAGCCCGTGACAGTTTTCATTGAAGTCGGTGCGTCACCCCTATCTACGATAGGCGCAGACCCTTTGTTGAATGACGCGCTGCGTATATGCGGCGGGGTCAATATCTATGCCGACACCACTCTGGCGGCCCCTCAGGTCGGCGTGGAAAGCGTCTTGGTCAAGCGACCGGATGTCGTCATCGCGCCGACCACCGGAAACGCACGGCTGGACGAAACACGCACACGCTGGGCCGCCCTGCATCTTTCGGCTGCGCTGAAAGGCCATGTATATGGCATCGATCCGGACGCTCTTTTCCGTCCGGGTCCGCGCCTTGTCGATGCCACCGAGGCACTCTGCAAAGCCCTGGATCAGGCGCGCTGATTATCTGCACACTTCATGCCGGAACATGAATCCGGCCACGCTCTCCGAACGAAATAATGCAAGTATAGTTTTCAAAAAATAAGCAATTTGTAAATAAATAAGCTTTATGTAACAATTCATCACCCTCGTGGGAAAGGGTAGTCGACCGCCAAATCGATTGGCTCAACATGAAGCAGAGAAAAACAATGAAAACACTCTTGATCACCGGCCTGTTGGCAGTTGTTTTAAGCGGCTGCGCAGTGCCACAAGCCACCCGAAACTACATGGCAGATCTGGGCAACGGCAATATCCTGGGCGCCACAGAAAACGCCATTGAACAATCCGACGAAAAAGACGGCGAACCGCGCGATCTGCTGTGGGCGCTGGAAGCCGGTACCCTGCTGCGCCACAACGGTCTGTTCGAACGCTCGACCAAGATGCTGGACGGCGCCGAAAACCTCATGAAAGAGGACGACACGCGCAATATGCTCGCCAGCGGCGCCAATCAGACCATGGCCGTGCTGGTCAATGACAACGTCATGCCCTACAGCCCCGCCGTGTACGACACTGTCATGCTGAACACCTATAAGGCACTGAACTTCTGGCAGCAAGGCGACCACGAAAATGCGCGCGTTGAATGGAACCGCACAGACGACCGGCAACGCCGCGCCTCCGAGCACTTCGAAAGCGAAATCGACAAGCAGCGCGACGAAATCAAGAAAGAAGAAAATGCCGATCTGGTCGAGCGTAGCGTTTCCGATTCAAGCGGCGCGCTGAAAGCCGCCGGCGTCGACATCGAGCACTGGGCCCCATATACGGGTTACGTCAACCCCGCCTCGCTCTATTTGCACGGCCTGTACTTTTTGCTTAACGGCGAGGGCAAAGCCGATTACGACAAAGCGCAGGAAAGCTTGAAGCGCGCCTTCGCCCTGAGCAAAAACAGCCAGGTCAAGGTGGACATGAACGCCGCCAAGCGGCCCAAGAAGCTCAAGCCATCCGTCTGGATAGTTTTCGAAAACGGCCTGGCCGCCCGCAAGGAAGAGCGTCGCGTCGACCTGCCCCTGTTCCTGGTCACCGGCAATGTCAACTACACCGGCATTGCCTTGCCCGTCATGGGCGACGGCCAGCCCGCCTACCCGTATGTGGCGGTGGGCCGCCAGCAAAGCCAGTTGCTTGCCGACATGGACACTATCATCCGCGGCGAATTCAAGACCAAGTTCAACGGCATCCTGATCCGGGAGATCATACGCACCACCGCCAAGACCGTCGTTCAGAAACAGTTGAATGATTCCAGTCCCTGGCTGGGCTTAATCGCCGCCGTG
>DATCYE010000274.1:0-3127 GCA_036570485.1 Pusillimonas sp.
AGCTAAACACCTGGCTGAGTTCTTCGCGCAACTCTTCGCGCAGTTTGTAGTCCAGGTTGACCAGGGGCTCGTCCAGCAGCATGAGCGGCGCATTCTTGGCCAGGGCACGCGCCAGGGCGACACGCTGCTGCTGGCCACCCGAAAGCTCGGCGGGCAGGCGATCGAGAAACATGCCTATATGCAGTTTTTCGGCCAATGCCTGCACTTTTCGATCTATGTCTTTTTCGCCGCGCAAACGCAAGGGCGAAGCGATATTCTGAGCGACGGTAAGCGAGGGGTAATTGATGAACTGCTGATACACCATGGCGATATTGCGCTGTCGCACCGACTGCCCGGTAACGTCGTTGCCGTCGACCAATACCTTGCCGACATTGGGCGTATCCAAGCCAGCCATGATGCGCATAAGACTGGTTTTACCGGCCTGGGTGGCGCCCAGCAATACCGTCACCGCGCCCGCCTGCGGGCTAAGACTGATGTCGTATAGCCAGTTCTCGCCTCCCACCTTCTTGCCGATGCTCTCCAGCCTCAACTGCATGGTGTCTTCTCTCTAATTTTGTTCTCTTCTGCGCATTATTGTTCGTTTTGTATAAGAACTCCCTAGCTGAAAACCCTAGGATCGATTCTTTTTGTTTCGATGTAAATTCCTTTTGTCATATTTCTAATCGACAGCATGAATCCGAACCCTCGCCAGTTGAAGCTTCTACAGCACGTTCACGAACACAATCCAAGTACGGTCGATGAGCTCGCCACGCACTTGAACGTCACCGTCCAGACCGTGCGACGCGATATCCAGAGGCTGTCGGAAGCCAGCCTGTTAGCGCGTTTCCATGGCGGCGTGCGCATGCCGAACTCCACCATCGAAAACATAGCGCATCACCAGCGCGAAAGCCTGCACGCCGAAGGCAAGCGGCGCATTGCGCTGGCGGTGGCCCGGGCCGTGCCCAACGATTGTTCCTTACTGATCAATATCGGCACCACCACCGAAGCCATTGCCAAGGCGCTGCTGCACCATACCGGCCTGCGCGTCATTACGAACAATATCAACGTCGCCGCGATACTTAGCCGCAACCAGAACTGTGAAGTCATCGTCGCGGGCGGCGTGGTGCGCCCGCGTGACCACGGTATCGTGGGCGAGGCCACGGTGGATTTCATCCGGCAGTTCAAGGTCGACATTGCCTTGATCGGAATTTCAGGTATCGAGTCGGACGGCTCGCTGCGCGATTACGATTACCGCGAAGTCAAAGTATCTCAGGCGATTATTTCGCATGCGCGCGAGGTCTGGCTGGCCACGGACGCAAGCAAGTTCAATCGCCCCGCCATGGTGCGCGTGGCTCATCTTAACCAGGTTGATCGCCTGTTTACCGACGCGCCGCCACCCGACCCGTTTCCCGATCTGCTGGCACACGCGCAGGTGCAGTGCGAGGTTGCCGCCGACGAAACCTTGTAGACCTGCAAGGCCTGCCCTTACACTGCAAACACTCCTTAATCCCGATCGCCGCCATGACCTATATACTTGCCCTTGACCAGGGAACCTCCAGCACACGCAGCATTGTTTTCGACCAAGGCGGAAACATCGTTGCGCTGGCCCAAAAGGAAATCACGCAGATCTTCCCCAAGCCGGGTTGGGTCGAGCACGACCCGCTTGATATCTGGCAGACGCAGCTGGCCACAGCGCGCGAGGCCATAGCCAAGGCCGGCCTGAAAAGTGCGGATATCCATGCCATAGGCATTACCAATCAGCGCGAAACCACGGTGGTATGGAACCGCAAAACGGGCCAGCCCCTATACAACGCCATCGTCTGGCAAGATCGGCGCGCCGAACCCACCTGTGCCGAACTGCGGGCCAAAGGCCTGGAAAGCACTATCCAGGAAAAAACCGGCTTGCGCATCGACGCGTATTTCTCGGCCACCAAGCTTAAATGGATATTGGACCGGGTGCCGCAAGCGCGCGAACAGGCGGCAAAAGGCGAGCTGGCCTTCGGCACCGTGGACAGCTGGTTGATCTGGCAACTGACCGGCGGCGAAAAACATGTAAGCGATGTCAGCAACGCGTCGCGCACCATGCTGTTCAACGTGCACAGCAATGAATGGGACGCCGAATTGCTGCAAATGCTGGACATCAATCCGACGATGATGCCGCAAGTGCTACCGTCCAGCGCCGAATTCGGCGCCGTGCAAACCAATCTGCTGGGCCATTCGATTCCGATATGCGGGGTGGCGGGCGACCAGCAAAGCGCCCTGTTCGGCCAGGCCTGCTTTACCGAAGGCATGGCCAAGAATACCTATGGCACCGGTTGCTTCATGCTGATGCATACCGGCAGCAAGTTCCAGGTATCGCAAAACGGACTGGTCACGACCAGCGCGGCTCAAACCGGCGCCCAAACCGAGTACGCCATGGAAGGCAGCGTGTTCGTGGCCGGTGCGGTGGTGCAATGGATGCGCGACGGCTTGGGTGCGTTCAAAAAGAGCAGCGAGATCGAAGCCTTGGCGCAAAGCGTTCCCAACTCCGGCGGAGTCATGCTGGTGCCGGCCTTTACCGGCCTGGGCGCCCCCTACTGGAAACCGGATGCGCGCGGCACAATTACGGGCCTTACGCGCGGCAGCACGATGGCGCATATTGCCCGCGCGGCGCTTGAGAGCATTGCCTACCAAAGTGCCGCGCTGTTGCAGGCCATGAGCCGGGATGCCGTGGCGGCAGGCGCCAAACCGCTGGCCGAACTGCGCGTGGACGGCGGAGCCTGCGTGAACGATTTGCTCATGCAGTTTCAGGCCGACCTGCTGGGCATTCCGGTGGTCAGGCCCACCATGATCGAAACCACGGCGCTGGGTGCCGCCTACCTGGCCGGCCTGACCAGCGGAGTCTATAAAGACCAGGCTGAATTGTCGGCGCTATGGCAGGAGGAACGCCGGTTCATGCCGCAACTGCCGGCTGACCGGGCCAAGGAGCTCATGTCCAACTGGGAGCATGCCGTGCGACAGGCCTGCACCGACTAGGCCGCAAGCAGCAAAAGGAAAAAACCATCCAATGATCCAGCGTCTATCTAAAACGGCATGCGTCGCAGCCATGGCGCTGTTCGCCAGCTTGGTCGCCTTCGGCAACATCACCGATTACGGGGCCAACCTGCCC